>NZ_JBMVFV010000007.1:0-141144 GCF_049538395.1 Micromonospora sp. AB353
GGAGCCGTGCCGGTCGGCTCCCCGGGCGATCTCCCGGGCGCGATTCGCGGCCCGGTGGTACGGGGTGGCGAGCAGCGCCTCCCCGTCCACTGTCAGACGGTCGAGCGCGTCTGGCACGCCGACCGACGCGAGGTGGTCGGCCTCGGCGGCCAGCGCCAGCGGGTCCACCACCACGTGCCGCGCCAGGTGTGTCCGTACGCCCGGACGGAACGTCCCGGCACCGAACTGCGCGAACGTGTGGTGCCTCCCGTCGCGCAGGACGACGTTGTGCGCCGCCTGCGCGCCCCCGTTGAACCGGACCACCGTGTGGACCTGCCGGGTGGCGCAGAGCAGGTCCATCACGGTGCCTTTACCGGCGTCGCCGTAGCCGAGGTCGACCACCATCACGTGGTTCACAGCCGGGTGACCCCGCTTCCGCCGTCGGCCGGGCTGAACGGCAGCGTCGCCACCGCGCGCCGGTCGGAGCCGAGCCGGGCCAGCGCCTTCGAGACGGTCCGGGTGGCGGTGGAGCCGGCCCGGTCCAGGTCGCGCAGCCCGGCGTCCAGGTCGATGGCCTGCTCGCCGAGGCCGACGGTGAGCGCGATCGTCTCGCAGACCGCGTCCAGGTCGTCCAGCTCGACCGCGTTCTGCCCGAGCAGGCCGCGCCAGAAGTCCAGCACCTTGCGGTTGCCCGCGTAGTGGCTGCCGGCGGGCAGCAGGTAGTAGGTGTCCCAGCGCGCGGTCACCTCGTCCACGATCTGCCGGACCGGCATGTCCTCGCGCAGGCCGTCGCCGATCAGCCGGCTCACCTCAGCGGTCTTCACCGCCGGGTACGCCAGTTCGTCGCCGATGATGAACAGGTAGCCGCGCCGGCCGCGCTTGTCCCAGCTGTCGGTGGCCGTGTGCCGGGCCATGAAGTAGAGCGCCAGCTCGTACGACTCCATCATCTGGCCGCCACCGCCGCCCTCCAGCACGATCCGGCCGAGGTCGTCGTCCATCCGGTTGTCGGACTCGAACTGCCCGACCTGCAACGGCACCCGGTCGCAGGTGGCGTCGCCGATCGCGCCGAACATGACCTGCGGGTCCGTCGCGTATCCCTGGCGCAGCAGCAGGCCGAGCAGCTGCGGGAGCTTGCTCTGCAGCACCCGGGGCACGTGCCCCATCGAGCCGGTGACGTCGAAGAGCACGGCGATCGGCGTCGACTGCGGGTGCTCGGCGGAGTCGCGGCTCTCCCGCAGCGCGTCGCGCGGGTCGAGCGCCGGGTGCACCTTGCGGGCGCCGCTGTCGCTGTAGGAGAACGCGCTCTTGCCGGTGCGTCGCCGGTAACGGTCGGCGGCGTCGTACACGTCGGTGGACCAGATTCCACTGCCCATGGCAGCCTCCCTACGGGTTGAGGGTGAAGGGTCGGAAGGTGCGCGGTCCGTACAGCCGGTACAGCACCTCGTCCAGTTCGCGCAGCAGCCGCCAGGCGTCGTCGGGCCGGGTGGCGAGCGCGGTGCCCTGGCAGCCGTCGGCGAAGGCGCGCAGCTCGCGCGGCGCGCGGTCGCCCATCAGCCAGGTCATGCAGCGGGCGGCGAGCGCGATGTCGGTGCCCGGCCCGCACTGCCGCTTCGCGGCGACCTCCGGCGGGTACCAATCCTCGTGGCCGGGCACCAGCGCCGGCACGAGCCCGCCGGGCTCGGCCGAGAAGCACCAGTCGACGAGGACCAGGCCGTGCGCGTCCGGCTCGATCAGCACGTGCCGGGGCAGCACCGCGCCGTGCACGACGCCGGCCCGGTGGGCCAGGCCGAGCGCCACGAGCAGCCGCCGCCACATCCAGGCCGCGTCGCGCGGGTCCAGCCCGTCCGGGTACGCGCGGCGCACGTCGTCAAGGCTGCGCAGCCCGGGTACGGTCACCAGCTCGTTCACCTGCCGTTGTACGCCCGTCGACGGGTCGCGCGCCGGGTAGGAGTCGATGAGCCGGGGCACGTACGCGAGGTGCTTGGCGTCGCCGCGCTCGGCGATTCGGCGCAGCGCGCGCGCCTCGCGGGCCATCAGGTCGTTGTCGCCGGGGTGCCGGCACACCTTGGCCAGGTGATAAGAAGGGGCCCCTCCTCTACCGGAGGCGTTAACAGGGGGCCCTTCCTTGCGTTCGTGCAGGGTGGCGACGTCGCCGGTGTACGCGGGGGCGGGGGTGCGCCACCGGGTGGTGACGGTGACCAGCGCTTCGGCGGCGGCGGCGCGTACCCCGGGGTCGGCCGCGCCCAGCCGGTCGGGGTGCAGCGCGCCGACCAGTTCGCGGTAGCGGCGGGCCGGCTCCTGCGTGCCGAACAGGTCGGCGTCGGTACGCGCGGCGGTGACCAGCCGGATCGCCTCCTCGGTCCTCACCGCACCGTCTCCTCCCGGGCGGGGCGCAGCAGCGCCGGGTGCAGCAGCCGGGCGTCTCCGGCGCGGTAGAGCTTGGCCCGGGGGCCGCCGCGTGCGCCGCCGCGTTCGGTGCTGGCGCCGGTGCTCTCCACGAAGCCGGGCACCGAGAGCACCTTGCGGTGGAAGTTGCCGGCGTGCAGCGGGTGGCCCCAGACCGTCTCGTAGACCTCCCGCAGCTCGGTGATCGTGAACTCGGGGGCGAGGAACCGGGTGGCGAGCGGCGTGTACTCCAGCTTGGAGCGGGCGCGCTCCAAGCCGTCGTCGATGATCCGGCCGTGGTCGAAGGCGAGCTGCCGGCTGGTGAGCGCGGTGACCGGCAGCCAGATCGCCTCGTCGGCGTCGGTGTCGGCGACCGGGTCGGGCAGGTCGGGGGCGAACGCCAGGTGCGCGACCGAGACCACCCGCATGCGGGGGTCGCGGTCCGGGGCGCCGTAGCTGCCGAGCTGTTCCAGGTGCACCCGGCGCAGCCGCTCGCCGCCGAGGCCGGTCTCCTCGGCCAGCTCGCGCCGAGCGCCGGCGGTCAGGTCCTCGTCTGGGTGGACGAAGCCGCCGGGCAGCGCCCAGTGCCCCGCGTAGGGCGGCGCGCCGCGGCGGATCAGCAGCAGGTGCAGCGCGCCCTCGCGGATGGTCAGGGCGACCACGTCGACGGTGACCGCGACCGCCGGGTAGTCCCGGGGGTCGTACCCGGCGAGGAAGTCTTGCTCGTTCACGGTCACTCACTCTCTCAGGTTGAGAACAACTCAATCTGAGAACAACTTAGCGCCGAAAAGAGGGGACGGCAAGTCCCCTCTTTCGCTCAGCGCACCGAACCGACCAGATGCGGCCTTCCGTCCCGGGCGCTGTGCAGCGCGAAGTCCCAGCCCGCACCGGTCGCCGAGGCGCTGAACGCCACAGTCGACGGCAGCGGCACCGGCAGCTTGAACGACACGTCCACCGTGTACGCCTCGGGCAGCCGGGGCGCCAGCGCGGCCAGGCAGCGGGCCTTGCTCCACATGCCGTGCGCGATCGGGCGCGGGAAGCCGAACAGCCGCGCGCCCAGCTTCGAGGTGTGGATCGGGTTGTGGTCGCCGGAGACGCGCGCGTAGTCCGTACCGACCCGGGGCGTCACCCGCCACCGTGCCGAGGCGGCCGGCGGCGCCGGGCGGTCACCCCTGTCGCGCCGCGGACCGCCGCCCGCGCTGCGCTCCTTTCCGAGGTACGTGGACACGCCGCGCCACACCTCCTCGCCGCCGATCGACCCGACCAGCACCACGTCGAGCTGGCGGCCCCGCTCGTGCGGGCGCAGGTTCTCCGCGTACGTGTGGAAGTCGACGCTCTCGCCGACCTCGACCGGGCGGTGCACGGTGATCCGGTTGGCCACGTGCACCACGCCGGTGAGCGGGATCGGGAAGCCGGGACTCGTCATCAGCCGCAGCGACAGCGGGAACCCGAGCACGTGCAGGTACGTCGCCGGCAGCCGGTCGGTCAGCCGGAACCCGCACACCCGGTCGTAGTCCGCCAGATGCCGCTGATCCACAGCGACCCCCGAGACGCCCAGTTCGACCGAGGGCACGTCACTCCCGCGCCGCCCCCCGATCCCCGGCACCACTCCCAGCAGCGCCCGCCGATAGAGCGCCCCACTGGCAGGCAGCCCGTCCAGCACGACCCGATCCACCGTGTCACCCCGTCGATCATGAGGTTGGCTGCCTTGTGGATCTCCAGAAGTGCCGTCAACTTCATGATCGTCGGAGGAGGGGCGGGCCTGTGTGCGAGCCAGGGCGGCGGCTCGGGCCGCCGTGAGGTCGCGGGTGGGGCCCTCGATCAGGTCGTGCAGGGTCAGGTCGTCCTCGTCGTGGTCACGGGGTGCCATCACGCCCCCAGCAGGCTCTGGCCGCAGACCCGGACCACGTTGCCGCTCACCGCGCCGCTCGCCGGCCAGGAGAGCCACCCGATCGTCTCGGCCACGTCCACCGGCAGGCCGCCCTGGGCCATGCTGTTCATCCGCCGTCCCGCCTCCCGGATGGTCAGCGGGATGCGCGCGGTCAGCCGCGTCTCGATGAAGCCCGGCGCCACCGCGTTCAGGCTGATTCCGCGCTCGCGCAGCACCGGGGAGAGCGAGTCCACCAGACCGATCACGCCGGCCTTGCTCGTCGCGTAGTTGGTCTGCCCCCGGTTGCCGGCGATCCCGGCGATCGACGAGACCGACACGATCCGGCCACCGGCCGGGATCAGGTCGCGTTCCAGCAGCACGTCGTTGATGCGCTCCTGGCTGGACAGGTTCACGTCGATCACCGAGTCCCACCGGTCGGCGTCCATCCGGCCCAGCGTCTTGTCCCGGGTGATGCCCGCGTTGTGCACCACCACGTCGACCCGGCCGTGCCGGGACGCCAGGTGCTCCGCCAGCCGGGTCGGCGCGTCGGGCGCGGTCAGGTCGAGCTGCACCGCGCTGCCGCCGATCTCGTTCGCGACGGCGGCCAGCTCGTCCCCGGCCGCCGGGATGTCCAGCGCCACCACCTGGGCGCCGTCGCGGGCCAGCACCTTCGCCAGCGCCGCGCCGATGCCCCGCGCCGCGCCGGTCACCAGCACCACCTGCCCGTCGAGCGGCCGGTCCCAGTCGGCCGGGGCGACGGCGGTGCCGGTGCCGACCCGGATCACCTGGCCCGAGACGTACGCGGACCGGCCGGAGAGCAGGAACCGGAGCGTGGACTCCAGACTCACCGGGGTACCGGCGTCACCCTCGCGCGTGACATAGACCAGCTGGGCGGTCACGCCCCGGCCGAACTCCTTGCCGATGCTGCGGGTCAGGCCCTCCAGCGCACGCTGGGCGGTAGCCTCCCGGGGAGAGCCGCACTCGGCCGGCGGGGTGCCCAGCACGATCACCCGGCCGCTGGGCAGCAGCGTGCGGGCCTGCGGGTGGAAGAAGTCGTAGAGCTGGCGCAGCCCGGCGGAGTCGGTGATGCCGCTGGCGTCGTACACCAGGGCCGCGAAGCGGCGGTCGGCGTCGTGGGCGGCGACCGGGTCGGCCAGCTCGACCCCGGCGGCGGTCAGGATCTTGCCGGCCGGCTCGGCGATCCGGCCGCCGGCCGAGGAGCCGAGCAGGACCGGCCCGGGAACGAGCCGGTCACCCGGCGTGTGCCGGCGCAGTCGGGGCGGGTCGGGCAGCCCGAGGCGCTTGACCAGCGCGCGACCGGCCCCCGTCTGGACGAAGCTCGCGTACCTGTCGGTCATAGGCGTAGCCTACTGGCGAGTAGGGTTCGGGCAACAGTTTCGAGGGAGGCCGATCGTGCAGAGTGTCCGGCGGGTCGCGGTCATCGGGGGCAACCGCATCCCCTTCGCCCGGTCCAACTCGCGCTACGCGCACGCGTCGAACGCGGACATGCTCGGTGCGGCGCTCGACGGGCTGGTCGCCCGGTTCGGGCTGGCCGGCGAGCGGGTCGGCGAGGTCGTGGCCGGCGCGGTGCTCAAGCACTCCCGCGACTTCAACCTCACCCGTGAGGTGGTGCTCGGCTCCCGGCTCGACCCGCACACCCCCGCGTACGACATCCAGCAGGCCTGCGGCACCGGGCTGGAAGCGGCCATCCTGGTCGCCAACAAGATCGCTCTCGGGCAGATCGAGGTCGGTATCGCCGGTGGCGTCGACACCACCTCGGACGCGCCGCTCGCCGTCAACGAGGACATGCGGCGCACCCTGCTCCAGCTCAACTCGGCCCGTACGCTCGGCGAACGGCTCAAGATCGCGGCGAAGCTGCGCCCGCACCAGCCGTTCAAGCCGGAGATCCCGCGCAACGCCGAGCCGCGTACCGGACTGTCCATGGGGGAGCACGCGGCCCGCACCGCGCTGCGCTGGAACGTCGACCGGACCGCCCAGGACGAACTCGCGCTGCGCTCGCACCAGCGGCTCGCCGCCGCGTACGACAAGGGGTTCTTCGACGACCTGATGACCCCCTACCTGGGGCTGACCCGCGACCAGAACCTGCGGCCGGACACCAGCCTGGAGAAGCTCGGCTCGCTCAAGCCGGTCTTCGGCGCCTCCGGCGCGGACGCCGAGCGGGCCACCATGACCGCCGGCAACTCCTCGCCGCTCACCGACGGCGCGTCGACGGTGCTGCTCGCGTCCGAGGAGTGGGCCACGGCGCACAACCTGCCGGTGCTGGCCTGGTTCTCCTGGTCCGAGACCGCCGCCGTCGACTTCGTGCACGGTGACGAGGGCCTGCTGATGGCTCCCACGTACGCGGTGCCCCGGATGCTGGCCCGGGCCGGGCTGAGCCTCCAGGACTTCGACTTCTACGAGATCCACGAGGCGTTCGCCTCCCAGGTGCTGGCGACGCTGGCGGCCTGGGAGTCGCCGGAGTTCTGCAAGGAGCGCCTCGGCCTCGACGCCCCGCTCGGCTCGATCGACAGGGAGAAGCTGAACGTCAACGGCTCGTCGCTGGCGGCCGGGCACCCCTTCGCCGCCACCGGCGGCCGGATCGTCGCCACGCTCGCCAAGCTGCTGGATCAGAAGGGGAGCGGGCGCGGCCTGATCTCCATCTGCGCGGCAGGCGGGCAGGGCGTGACAGCGATCCTGGAGCGCTGAGCCGGGCGATCGCCCCTCGGGGTGATGAAAGGGATGAAACCTCACATTAGCCGTGAAGGCCTCTCACGATAGGGACACCTGCGTCCTTATCGGGAGGTCCAACGTGAAAACCCGCCGCTGGCTACTGGCCGCCCTCTCCGGCGCGGCCCTGACCCTGGTGCCCGGGCCGGCCTCGTCGGCCCTCGCCCCGGTCGCCGCCCATGCCCAGGGCGTGACGGTGACCGACGAACGGACGGCCGGCGCCGTGCCGGCCGTCCCGCAACCCGGGCCGGTCACTCGGAGCCTCTGCACGCCCGGAGTGCCCCCGACCGCGCCACAGACCACCCAGTTCTACGACGGCAACCGCCTGCTCGGCCCGCTCAGCCTGCCCACCGCATCGCCGGTCGGCCCGCTGCTCGCCGGCTACCAACGGCTCGGCGCGCAGACCGAGAGCGAATGGCTGAAGAACTACACCAGCGGCCCGAACACCCTGATCTTCCCGCCCGAGGACGGCTTCGTGCTGGACCCGCACGGCGCGCCCGTCAAGACCCGGCAGACCCTGCTGCCCGGCTACCGGCTCGACCGCTTCGGCAACCCCACCGGTGCGTTCCTCGCGCCGCTGGGCACCCCGTTCAGCTCGCGCTCGCTGGCGCCGCAGAGCCTGAACACGCCGCCGACGCCGCCGGCCACCACACCGCTCGCACCGCTGGCCAACTACCACACCTACTGCGTGCTGAAGCCGTTCGAGGTGGACTCCGGCCCGATCGCGCCGTGGTTCGCCCAGCCCGGCATGGGTACGCAGTTCGAGCTCAACCAGGGGTACTTCCCGCAGGCCCAGGATCCGATCACCGTGCAGTGGCTGATCGACCACGGCTTCCTCGTGGAGGAGTATCTGGACGGCACCTGCGCCGACCCGACGGGTTGGGCGCAGCCGTCCCAGTTCTGCTGAACCGATCGGAGGTCGGGCGTGGACCGGTACGAGTTGCGGGACGCGCTGCTCGCGGCGGGGGTGTCACCGGACGCCTTCCAGCTGGCGGACGCGCACGAGCAGCAACCGGTCCCGCCCGACTTCTGGTTCCTGCGCCCCGGCGACGAGGGCTGGGAGATCGGCCCCTACGAGCGGGGGCGGTACAAGCTGTGGCGGCGCTGTCCGACCGAGGCGGAGGCCGTCGACGCGCTCCACCGGATCCTCGTCGGACGTCCCGCGGGGGGAGCAGGCGCGGCCTGATCTCCATCCGCGTGAGGCGCCGGGCGCGGCTGTCCCGCCTGACATGTCGGTACGGCTCGACGCGATCGGGAGGGGGCGGAGTGCGGGTGGGAAAGTCGGCGGCCGTCGGCGGCAACCCGTCCGGTGCTCCGTTCCGTCCCCTGGGCATGAGGCGAACGAGGAGCGGCACCCCGTGACCGGGCGTGACGAGGAGTTCCGCGACTACGTGAGCGCCCGGCTGGAGCCGCTGCGCCGCACGGCGTACCTGCTCTGCCGGGACTGGCACACGGCGGACGACCTGGTGTCGATCACGCTGGGCAAGCTCTACCGCAACTGGCGGCGGGCGCTCGGCGCGAACAACATCGACGCGTACGTCCGGGGGATGCTGACCAACGCGTGGCTGGACGAGCGGCGCCGCCCGTGGCGGCGGGAGCACAGCACCGACGAGGTGCCGGAACGGGCGGACCTGGCGGCCGGGGAGCCGTCGGTCGGTGAGCGGGAGATGCTGCTGGACCTGCTGGGCGGGCTCGCGCCGCGGCGTCGGGCGGTGGTGGTGCTCCGGTTCTACTGCGACCTGTCCGTCGAGGAGACCGCGCAGGTCCTGGGCGTCAGCACCGGCACCGTGAAGAGCCAGTCCGCCCGCGCGCTGGAGACGTTGCGGCTGCTCGCCTCGCACCATTCGGCAGTGGAGAGCGGGAGGCGGCGATGACATACCGGCAGATCTTCGACGCGGCGATCGGCGACGCGCCGCCGACGACGGTGGACGTGGACGCCCTGGTGGCGCGGGAGGGCCGTCGCCGGCGGCGACGCCTGAGCGTGTACGCCTCGGCGACAGCGGTGCTGGCACTGGCGCTCGGCGTCGGCGTGGTCGTGCAGCCGGGGGCGTCCGGCGGCCCGGCGCCCGCTCCCCCGGCTGCGTCGGCCACCGCCACCCGGTCCGAGCCGGAGCGCCTGCGGGCGGCGATGCTCGCCGCGTTGCACCGGGAGGCACCGGATCTGCGGTGGGTGCAGGGCGGGTCGACCGCCGACCGCAAGACCTGGGACGGCCCGGTCACCGACGAGCCGCCGTGGACGGTGAAGCCGTTCCAGTGGGAGTCCATGACCGGCTGGTTCGCGCTGGGTGTCGCCGCTCGGGGCGAGGTGCGGTCGTACCTGAACATCAACGTGGGCAGGATGCGCCCCGGCCACACGAGCCCGGGTGACTGCACTCCCGGCCAGGTCACGTGCCGGTCCTTCACCGGCCCCGCGGGTGAGCTGGTGGTGGCCAACGACGCGGAGGGCAGGCGTCTGGTCGGGTCGGTGACCCAACGGACGGTCATGCGTAGCGTGACCGTCGAACGGGCCGACGGCACCAACGTGTCGGTGCAGACAATCTCGTCCACCGACCGGCATCTGATGACGGTCGAGGAGATGGCCGCGGTCGCGCTGGACCCGGAGATCCGGCTGGGCTGACGGTGTGTCCCGGTCCGGCCCGCCCACCGGCCGGACCGGGTACCGGCGTCGCCGGGCCCCGCCCGGGCCTCATGAAAGACTGAGGTACGTGACGACGATCCCGAACGTGCTCGCCAACCGGTACGCCTCGCCCGAACTGGTCGCCCTCTGGTCGCCGGAGGAGAAGGTCCGGATGGAGCGCCGGCTCTGGCTGGCGGTGCTCAAGGCCCAGCGTGATCTCGGCGTGCCGGTGCCCGACGGGGTGGTCGAGGCGTACGAGCGGGTGGTCGACCAGGTCGACCTGGCCTCGATCGCGGCGCGGGAGCGGGTCACCCGGCACGACGTGAAGGCCCGGATCGAGGAGTTCAGCGCGCTCGCCGGGCACGAGCACGTGCACAAGGGGATGACGTCCCGCGACCTCACCGAGAACGTCGAGCAGCTCCAGATCCGGGCCTCGCTGGAGCTGATCCGGGACCGGGTGGTCGCCACGCTGGCCCGGCTGGGATGGCACGCGGGCGAGTACTCGGCGCTGGTGATGACCGGCCGGTCACACAACGTCGCGGCGCAGGCCACCACGCTGGGCAAGCGCTTCGCGTCGGCGGCGGAGGAACTGCTGATCGCGTACGAGCGGCTGGAGGACCTGATCGGCCGTTACCCGCTGCGCGGGATCAAGGGGCCGGTGGGGACGGCAGCCGACCAGCTCGACCTGTTCGACGGCGACGCCGGCAAGGTGGCCGAGCTGGAGCAGCGGGTGGCCGGGCACCTGGGTTTCCGTCGGGTGCTGGACAGCGTGGGCCAGGTCTACCCGCGCTCGCTGGACTTCGACGTGCTCGCCGCGCTGGCCCAGGTGGCCGCCGCGCCGTCGTCGCTGGCCACCACGATCCGGCTCATGGTGGGCCAGGAGCTGGTCACCGAGGGCTTCAAGCCGGGCCAGGTCGGTTCCAGCGCGATGCCGCACAAGATGAACACGCGCTCGTCGGAGCGGGTGAACGGCTTCGCGGTGATCATCCGGGGTTACCTGTCGATGGTCGGCGAGCTGGCCGGTGACCAGTGGAACGAGGGTGACGTCTCCTGCTCGGTGGTGCGCCGGGTCGCGCTGCCCGACGCGTTCTTCGCCGCCGACGGGCTGTTCCAGACGTTCCTCACCGTGCTGGACGAGTTCGGCCCGTACCCGGCGGTGATCAACCGGGAGCTGGAGCGTTTCCTGCCGTTCCTCGCCACCACGAAGATCCTCGTGGCTGCCGTACGCCGAGGTGTCGGCCGGGAGGTCGCGCACGAGGTGATCAAGGAGCACGCGGTCGCCGTGGCGCTGGCGATGCGGGAGAAGGGCGCGGCCGAGAACGACCTGTTCGACCGCCTGGCCGCCGACGGCCGGCTGGGCCTGACCCGGGCCGAGATCGACACGCTGGTCGCCGACCGCAATGCGTTCGTGGGCGCCGCCACCGACCAGGTCACTCGGGTGACCGCCAGAATCACCAGGGTCGTCGAGTCCCACCCCGAGGCGGCGGCCTACTCCCCGCCCCCCATCCTCTGACCTCTTCTTCCGGTCGATCATGAAGTTGGCGGCACTCAAGGAGATCATCCCTGGCGTCAACTTCATGATCGACCCGGTGAACGGGCCGGTCAGGGGCCGGTGGGGGTTTCGGCCGCCGAACTCAGGTTGGGGGCGGACGCGGGTTCGGCGATGCCGCCGGGAGCGGAGGCGATCTCCGGGTCGTGGGCGGTCTCGGCCGCGATCGCCGGCTGGTCCGGCGGCATGACGTCAGGCATCTTCGGCGCGACGATCACCGCGGTGCCGTACGCGCAGATCTCCATCCACATCTCGCCGCAGTCCCGGCTGTCGAAGCGCATGCCGATCACCGCGTTCGCGCCCAGGCGGCGCGCCTCCTCGCCGAGGCGGGCCACCGAGTCGGTACGCCACCGGGTCAGGTTGTCCGGCGCCATCGGGTCGTAGGCGCCACCACGCAGGTTCTTGACCCCCTCGCGGTACGGGTTCCGGGTCCTCGCCATCGAGGAGACCACTTCGCCGAGGATCTGGCGGATCTCGTAGCCGGGCAGTTGATCCGTCGTCACGACCAGCACACTTCCGATGCTGTCAGCCCCCGGCCGGGTGGTTCGCGAGCCGTGTTCAGCTGATCGGATGCTGAAAAACGGCGCGGCGCGGACGGTCGGGCCGCACCCGACCGATCCGCGCCGCATCGGCATCAACCGTCAGACACCGGCCGTCGAGGTGATCCAGGCCCGGTTGTACGCAACACTGCCGTAGTTCTGGATGCTCTGGCCGTCGGCGGTGGAGGCGACGCCGACCTGCCGGCCGTTGTAGAACTGCGGGCCGCCCGAGTCGCCCCGCCACGCGTTGCCGTTGACCCGGGTGCTCCGGATCGCCTGGCCGCCGTACGCGTCGGTGACGCTGGTGCTGGTCACCCGTACGCTCGCGGTCTTGAGCTGGGGCGACGCGCCGCAACCGCTGTAGCAGGTCATGCCCCAGCCGTAGATCGTGTTCGTCGAGCCGACCGGCGGGTTGCTGCTGGCGAGCGAGACGGCGGAGGTGCTGACCGTGCTGGACAGGCGGAGCAGGGCCAGGTCGTAGCGGGTGTAGGAGGCGCTCACGGTGCGGGTGACGCCGCCCGAGGCGTAGTAGACGCTGCCGACCCGGACGGACATGGTGCCGCTGACGCAGTGCCGGGCGGTGAGCACCCACTGGGGCGCGATCACGCTGCCGGAGCAGGTGAACGAGCCGTTGCTGAAGACGGCGGCGGCCCACGGCGCGGACGAGACGGTGCCGCCGCCGATGATCGGCTGGGGGCCGGCCGGCGCGGCGGTGGCGCCGGAGGCGGTGGCCAGGACGCCGGCCAGCGCGGTGGTCAGCACGGCGAGCAGGGGACGGAGGCGCATGTCGGGGCTCCTTCTGCGCGGACGCCCGGGGTTGCCGGGCAGGGGGTGACACCCGCCGGGTGGGGTGGGCCGGCGAGGGACATCGATCTCACTCATCGACATCTGACGATGCATGCTACGGCCGCGACGCCCTCTGTCACAAGGTGCGGATCGAATCGCGCCGATGGCGTGACGCGCGCCGCGTGCCGCGCGGGGGTGCTGTCGGATACCGGTCCAAGGTGGGGTGTTTCGCGGCAGAATGCCTGCTGGGAGGCGTTGTCGAAGGGCTCCGGCGAGCACACAGCGCAACGAATTCGCATCGACGCCGCAACGAACGGGCAACGGTGCCCGTCCGGTGCCGCCGACGGGGCCGATCAGTGCCGGAACTGCCCCCGGCCGGTGCGGGCCGGGCGGTATCTGCCAGGTAGGCTGGCTGCGCTCGCCCGATTGTTGGGCCGGCACCCAACTGCGTACACAGTCAGGAGTGCCCAGTGCCTCGCGTCGTCGTCGACGTCATGCTCAAGCCCGAGATCCTCGATCCGCAGGGCCAGGCCGTCGCAAACGCGCTGCCCCGCCTCGGCGTCAGTGACGTCGCCTCGGTTCGGATCGGCAGGCGGATCGAGATCGAGTTCACCGGCGAACCGGACCTGGACCGGGCCCGGGAGATCGCCGACAAGCTGCTGGCCAACCCGGTCATCGAGGACTTCACCGTCCGCGTGGTCACCGCCGACGAGACCGCGGGCGCGCAGTCGTGACCGCCCGGGTCGGTGTGGTCACCTTCCCCGGCTCGCTCGACGACGGGGACGCGGCCCGGGCCGTACGGATCGCCGGCGCCGAGGCGGTCCGGCTCTGGCACGGCGACCCGGACCTGCACGGGGTGGACGCCGTCGTCCTGCCCGGCGGCTTCTCCTACGGCGACTACCTGCGCTGCGGCGCCATCGCCCGGTTCGCACCGGTGATGGAGACGATCGTCCAGGCCGCGCGCGGTGGCCTGCCGGTGCTCGGCATCTGCAACGGCTTCCAGATCCTCTGCGAGGCCCATCTGTTGCCCGGGGCGCTCACCCGCAACCAGCACCTGCACTTCCGCAACCGGGACCAGGTCCTGCGGATCGAGAGCACCGGCACCGCCTGGACGAACGCGTTCCAGCCGGGCCAGGAGGTGCTCATCCCGGTCAAGAACGGCGAGGGCTGCTACGTCGCCGACCCCGCGACGCTCGACCGGCTGGAGGGCGAGGGCCGCGTCGTCGCCCGCTACGTCGGCGGCAACCCCAACGGATCGCAGCGCGACATCGCCGCGATCACCAACGAGGCCGGCAACGTCGTCGGCATCATGCCGCACCCCGAACACGCGGTGGAGGCGCTCACCGGCCCCTCCCTGGACGGCCTCGGCTTCTTCACCTCGGTGCTCAAGCACCTGGTGGGAGCGCCGGCGTGATGGTGGCCGGGAACATCGGTCGGCTCACCTGCCGCACCGGCGGCGAGCGCAGCAAGGAGACGTCATGACCACCCATCCGGACCCGGCCCTGCGCGAGGCGCAGGGCGTGGTGCCGCAGGCCGGCCCGAACGACGACTGGGCGCTGGGCGTGGACACCGTTCCCCGGGCCGCCGACTCGCCGGAGGAGCTTCAGCCGTACGCCGAGCTGGGCCTCCGCGACGACGAGTACGACCGGATCCGGCACATCCTCGGCCGCCGGCCCACCCAGGCCGAGCTGGCCATGTACTCGATCATGTGGAGCGAGCACTGCTCCTACAAGTCGAGCAAGGTGCACCTGCGCCAGTTCGGCGAGAAGGCGCCGCCGAGTGATCGGCTGCTCGCCGGCATCGGCGAGAACGCCGGCGTGGTCCGGGTCTCCGACGAGCTGGCGGTGACCTTCAAGGTCGAGTCGCACAACCACCCGAGCTTCGTCGAGCCGTACCAGGGCGCGGCGACCGGCGTCGGCGGCATCGTCCGCGACATCCTCGCCATGGGCGCCCGCCCGGTCGCCGTGATGGACCCGCTGCGCTTCGGCGCGGCCGACCACCCGGACACCGCCCGGGTGCTGCCCGGCGTGGTCGCCGGCGTCGGCGGCTACGGCAACTGCCTGGGCCTGCCCAACATCGGCGGTGAGGTCGTCTTCGACCCCTGCTACCAGGGCAACCCGCTCGTCAACGCGCTCTGCCTGGGCGTTCTGCCGGTCGACCGGCTGCAGAAGAAGGACGCCACCGGCCCCGGCAACATCGTGGTGCTGATGGGCGCCAAGACCGGCCGCGACGGCATCGGCGGCGTGTCCGTGCTGGCGAGCGCCACCTTCGACGAGGGCAGCGAGCAGCGCCGCCCGTCCGTGCAGGTGGGCGACCCCTTCATGGAGAAGCTGCTCATCGAGGCGTGCCTGGAGCTGTACGACGCCGAACTGGTCGTCGGCATCCAGGACCTCGGCGGCGCCGGCCTGACCTGCGCCCTCACCGAGACCGCCGCCTCCGCCGGCACCGGCATGCGGGTCTGGCTGGAGCGCGTGCCGCTGCGCGAGCCGTCGATGGAGCCGCACGAGATCCTGGCCAGCGAGTCCCAGGAGCGGATGCTGCTCGTCGTCTCGCCGGACAAGCTCGACGCGGTGCTCAAGACCGCCGAGAAGTGGGGCGTCTGGGCCACCGCCATCGGCGAGGTCACCGCGCCGTCGGCGGACGGCCAGCCGGGCCGCCTGGTCATCACCTGGCGCGACCAGCTCGTGGTGGACGTGCCGCCGGGCTCGCTCGTCGACGACGGCCCGGTGTACGCCCGGCCGATGCGCGAGCCGGCCGACCTGATCCTGCTCCAGGCCGACCGCGCCGAGACGCTGCCCCGGCCGAGCACCCCGGAGGCGCTCCGGGAGACCGTGCTGCGCATGATCGCGTCGCCGAACCTGGCCGACAAGACCTGGGTGACCGAGCAGTACGACAGGTACGTGCTCGGCAACACCGTGCTCGCCCAGCCGGAGGACTCCGGCGTGATCCGGATCGACGAGCGCAGCGGCCTCGGTGTCGCGCTCTCGGTCGACGGCAACGGCCGGTACGCCCGCCTCGACCCGTACCACGGGACGAAGCTGGCGCTGGCCGAGGCGTACCGGAACGTGGCGGTGACCGGCGCGAAGCCGATCGCCGTGACCAACTGCCTGAACTTCGGCTCGCCGGAGGACCCGGGCGTGATGTGGCAGTTCGCCGAGGCCGTGCGCGGCCTGGCGGACGGCTGCCTGGAGCTGGGCATCCCGGTGACCGGCGGCAACGTCAGCTTCTACAACCAGACCGGTGCCGCGGCCATCCACCCGACCCCGGTGGTCGGCGTGCTGGGCGTGCTCGACGACGTCGCCGACCGCGTACCGATGGGCTTCGTGCCGCGTCCGGCCGGCGACCACGACCAGCTGTTCCTGCTAGGCGAGACGCACGTCGAGCTGTCCGGCTCGGAGTGGGCCTGGGTGACGCACGAGCACCTGGGCGGCATCCCGCCGCAGGTCGACCTGGCCCGTGAGCGGCAGCTCGCCGAGCTGATGGCCGAGGCGGCCCGGGTCGGGCACCTCAGCTCCGCGCACGACCTGTCCGACGGCGGCCTGGCGCAGAGCCTCGTCGAGTCGGCCCTGCGCCGTGGCGTGGGCGCCCGGGTCGTGGTGCCGGAGCACTTCGCCGGTGGCTCGATGCCGTTCGTCTTCCTGTTCAGCGAGTCCGCCGGCCGCGTGCTGGTGTCGGTGCCGCGCGGCCACGAGAAGGCGTTCACCGCCCTGTGCGCCGAGCGCGGCGTGCCGTGGGAGTTCATCGGCGTCACCGACCCGGCCTCCGGTGCGCTGGAGGTGCACGGCCAGTTCCGGATCGGCCTGGACGAGCTGCGCGAGGCGCACACCGGGACGCTCCCGCGCCTGTTCGGCGCCGCCGAGGCGGCCCGGGTGGAGGTGGAGGCGACCCGTACCGGGACCACCACTGTGCTTCCGGCCACCGCCGAGCAGCCGGTCGGCGTGGACCCGGCCGCTGTCGACGCCGAGCCGATCGCCAAGGCCGGCCGGGACACCCCGGCGGCCGACGCCGAGGCGTCCGCACCCGCCGCCGCGACGGAGCCCGAGGCGTCGGCTGCGGCGTCCGACGAGGCCGAGCCGACCGACGGTACGGCGACGCCGGCCGTCGACGGAACCCCGGACCAGGACGAGTCGGCGCCCGCCGCCGGGTCCGACGGTCCGGCTCCCGGTGAGCCGGCGCCGGGTCAGCGCTGAGGCGCTGGCCTTGGCCGTCTTCGCCCAACCCGGCTCCGGTGCCCGGTTCGACTGGGGACTGACCGGGGCGGCGGAACTCGGCCGGGTCTGCGCCGCCCTGGTGGTGGTGGACGTCTTGTCGTTCACCACCGCCGTGGAGGTGGCGGTCAGCCGCGGCATGCGGGTGCACCCGTTCCCGTGGGGTGAGCAGGCCGCCGACTACGCGCGCCGGGTGGGTGCAGTGGCCGCCGTGGGCCGCCGGAAGACGACGGCGGAGCACCAGTGGTCGCTGTCCCCGGCGGCGCTGCGGGCCGCGCCGGTCGTCGCCGACCTGGTGCTGCCGTCACCGAACGGCTCGGCGATCAGCGCCGCCGCCAGCGCCACCGGAGTGCCGGTGGTCGCGGCGTGCCTGCGTAACGCACCCGCCGTCGGGCGCTGGCTCCTGGCCGAGGGGTACGGCTCGAAGGACGCACCCGTGGGCGTGGTGGCGGCCGGGGAGCGCTGGCCCGACGGATCGCTGCGGCCGTGCGTGGAGGACCAGCTCGGTGCGGCCTGCGTACTCGACGCGCTCGCCGGGGTGCCCGGCGGGCTCTCGGTGGAGGCCGCGATGGCGCTCGCCGCGCTGGCGAGCACGCCGGACGTGCCGGCGGCGGTCCGGGGCTGCGTCTCCGGGCGGGAACTCGCCGAGGGCGGCTTCGCCGAGGACGTCACGGTCGCGACCGAGGTGGGCGTCTCCGACGTGGTGCCGGTGCTCCGCCAGGGCTACTTCGCCCCCGCCTGAGCACGCTTCCAACTCCCGTCCTGCGGGGCCCGCTGACGACTGTGGCCGCCCCCTGTTCGCGGGCGGCCACAGTTCTCACGTCCGGTGCCTGTCAGTCGTCCAGCCAGTCGAGGCGTCGTCCGCTCCGGTCCGCCTGACCGTCCGTCCGGGCACGGCCCGCCTGTGCCGGGTCGTTGGGGTAGCCGTTGTCGTAGCCGCCCCCGCGCTGCTGCGGCGGCTCCTGGCCGTAACCACCCTGCTGGCCGTAACCACCCTGCGGGGCCTGACCGTAGCCGTCGCCGTACCCGCCGCCCTGCTGGCCGTAGCCGCCGGACTGGTGACCACCGTCGTAACCGCCACCGGTGTTGCCGTAGCCACCGGCCGGCGCGTCGCCGTATCCGCCCTGCGGGCGGGTGCTGTCGTAGCCACCGGTCGCGCCGCTGTCGTAGCCGCCGGCGCCCTTGTCGTAGCCGCCCTGGGACCGGTTGTCGTAGCCACCGGGGTTGTCGTAGCCGCCCGCGGGCGCGTCGCCGTATCCGCCCTGCTGCCGGGTGCTGTCGTAGCCGCCGGCCGGGGCATCGCCGTAGCCGCCGGCGGGGGCGTTGTCGTACCCGCCGGTCGGCGCGTCGCCGTAGCCGCCGCCCGCCGCGCGACCGCCGCCGTAGCCCGGGGCGTCGCCGTACCCGCCGGTCGGGTTGTCGCCGTAGCCACCACCAGCGGCGTTGCCATAGGCACCAGTCGGCTCGCCGTATCCGCCCTGCGGCCGGGTGCTGTCGTAGCCGCCGGTCGCGCCGTTGTCGTAGCCGCCCGACGCGGCGCCGCCGTAGCCACCGGCCGCACCGTAACCGTCGCCCTGCTCCGCGCCACGGCCGTACGGGGCCGAGCCGGCCTGGTCGTAGCCGCCGCGGTCCTGCTCCGGCTGGTAGGTGCTGGTCGGGTACGGGTCGGCCGCCGGCGCGTACTGCGTGCTGTCACCGGTGTAGCGGCCGGTGGGCTCGTCGAAGCGCTCGTTGCCGTAGCCGCCGCCCTGGGCCGCGTATCCGGCCGCGCCAGCCGCCGCGCCTGCGGCGTAGTCCGGGCTGCTGTAGCCGGCACCGGAGGAGGGGCCGTTGCCGTAGCCGGCACCGGAGGACGGGCCGTTGCCGTAGCCGCCGCCCGAGGAGGGCGCGTTGCCGTATCCGCCCGCGCCGCCGTAACCGCCCTGGCCCGCTGCGTCGTCGCCGTAGCCGTAGCCGCCCTGGCCGCCGCCTGCGCCGTACGCCGGGCCGGGCGGTGCGCCGTACGGGTCCGGCGGGACGTCGTCCACGACCGGCCGCTGGAGCATGGTGGGGGCGTCGCTGATCGAGGGGCCGCCGACCATCGTCGCGGCCGGCCCGGCGCCCATGCCGTTCACCACGCGGGTCTGGTCGTCGGTGCCGTGGTAGGCGCCCCGGGCCGCCGGGATCGCACCGGCCGCGCCGGGCCCACCCGGACCGGACGGGCCACCCGGACCGTCGCCGTCACCGTCGTCGCCCTCGTTCTTGCGGCGCATGTAGAGCAGCACGATGGTGCCCACGCCGACGGCGACGAACAGGCCGCCGAGCAGGATGAGCAGCCAGGAGCCGAAGCCGCCGGAGTCCTCGTTCGCGGTCGGCTGCTGCGCGGCGGGCGCCTCCGCCGACGGGGTGTCGGTCGCCTCTTCGTCGAGCGGCTCCTCCGACGGCGGGGCGGACTCACTCGCCGACGGGGTGGCGCTCGGGCTCGCCGACGCCTTCAGCTGGATGCTGAGCCGGACACCGGTCACCGACTGGCCGGCGTTCGCGTTTATCGACCGGGCGACCGGCGAGGCGCCGTCGGTGGAGGCGCCGAGATCGATCCGGCCGGGCGCGATCGGGTTGGAGTCGGAGCCGCTGAAGCTGAAGTTGCCGTTGCCGCTGGTGTTGGTGCGGCGTTCCTTGCCCGCGCTGTCGCGGAGCATGACGAGGGCGCCCTCGATCGGATCGCCGTCGGCGTTTACCACCTTGCCGGACACCGTCTTGACGGTCTGCGGCTGCTGCGGCGTGGGCGGGGCGGCAGCCCTCACGGTTACCCGGAGCGGACGCTCGCTGCCGCCCACCTTGATCGTCGCCTGCCCGTTACCCGCAGGGGCATCAGGGGTCGCCGACAGAGTGAGCTGGACATCCTTTTCCTGCTCGCCATTGAAGGCGATTGGACCGCAGCCGCCGCAATTGACGCCGTCGGGAAGGTTGACCACGTCAATGTCGGCAGACGTCTCACCGTTACCCAAACGCACCTTGACCGTGACCGGACTGCCTTGACCGGCATTCACCGTCACGGAGTTGGTGGCGGTGACGATCTGTGCCGCGAAGGCGGGAGCTGCGGGGACGGTGAGCAGGGCGCCGAAGACCAGCGCTACGACCACACCGGCCCGCTGCTTCCAGGCACGTCGGTGTGTTGACACGTCCACCGCCTTCCGGGTCTGATCGCCCCGTCGGCCGTTCGGCCGAGGTTGATCACTCACGGTACGAATAACGCCGTCGGCAACTATGCCTTGTCTGACCGGATCATCTCTACCCAGGGCCGCCGTCGGCCGGCCTTCTGCCGGGTCGTATCGTCCCGTCGTGTCCTCTCCGCACGCTTATTCCGAAGCGGTACTCGCCGCCCTGGCGGCGCTGGACGAGGGGCGTACGCCCGAACGGCCGGTGCTCCGGGAGGCGGTCCGGACCCTCTTGGCTGCCCTCGCGGATCGCGCCCCCGGCCGATCGGTGGAGGTGCGCGTCCCACCCTACGGTGCGGTGCAGTGCGTGAGTGGTCCACGACACACCCGTGGTACGCCGTCGAACGTGGTGGAGATGGACCCGCCGACGTGGCTGGCGGTCGCCACCGGACGCCGGGGGTGGGCGGAAACGGTCACTGAGGGTCGCATCCGGGTCTCCGGAAACCGGGCTGACCTCTCCCCGTACCTCCCGATTTGAGCGCCGGCCAGCGGAAACCCTGCTCACTCTGAGCGGAGACTTCGTGACTGTCGGTGTCGACTGCTGGTCGCGTACACTGAGAGCCGACGACGGTCCCGGCCCATGCGTGCGGAGCTGCCCCCCTGACTCCGCCAGGCCAGTCCAGACCCCACTGCGAGGGAGCGGCAGGTGCCCCGAGGCGATGGCCGGCTGAGCCACGACCTTGACCCCCAGCGACCCGGCCCACAGGACGCGTGCGGCGTCTTCGGCGTCTGGGCGCCGGGTGAAGAGGTCGCCAACCTCACCTACTTCGGGCTCTACGCCCTCCAGCACCGCGGTCAGGAGGCCGCGGGCATCGCGGTGAGTGACGGCTCCGGCGTCGTGGTCTACAAGGATCTCGGCCTGGTCGCCCAGGTGTTCGACGAGCCGACGCTGGCGAGCCTGCGCGGGCACGTCGCGATCGGGCACGCGCGCTACTCCACCACCGGCGGCTCGACCTGGGAGAACGCCCAGCCGACCATCCGCGCCACGACCGCCGGCACCACCATCGCGCTGGCGCACAACGGCAACCTGGTCAACACCGCCGAGTTGCAGCGCGAGGCCGCCGTGCGGGGGCTCGACTCCGACGGCTCGACGAACGACACCTCGCTGGTCACCATGCTGCTGGCGAGCCGGCCCGACCTGTCGGTCGAGGCGGCCGCGCTGGAGGTGCTGCCGCAGCTGCGCGGCGCGTTCAGCTTCGTCTTCATGGACGAGTCGACGCTCTACGCGGCGCGCGACGCCCACGGCGTACGCCCGCTGGTGCTCGGCCGGCTCGAACGCGGCTGGGTGGTGGCGAGCGAGACCGCCGCGCTGGACATCGTCGGCGCGAGCGTGGTCCGCGAGGTCGAGCCGGGCGAGCTGATCGCCATCGACGAGAACGGGCTGCGGTCCAGCCGGTTCGCCTCGCCCGAGCCCAAGGGCTGTCTCTTCGAGTACGTGTACATCGCCCGGCCGGACGCCACCATCGCCGGTCGCAACGTGCACGCCGCGCGGGTGCAGATCGGCCGCCAGCTCGCCAAGGAGCACCCGGTCGAGGCCGACCTGGTGATCCCGGTGCCGGAGTCCGGCACGCCGGCCGCGATCGGCTACGCCGAGGAATCCGGCATCACCTACGGCCAGGGCCTGATGAAGAACCCGTACGTCGGGCGCACGTTCATCCAGCCCTCGCAGACGCTGCGCGCGCTCGGCGTCCGGCTGAAGCTGAACCCGCTGCGCCAGAACGTCCGCGGCAAGCGCCTGGTCGTGGTGGACGACTCGATCGTGCGCGGCACCACCCAGCGGGCGATCGTCCGGCTGCTGCGCGAGGCGGGCGCGCTGGAGGTCCACGTCCGGATCTCCTCGCCGCCGGTGAGCTGGCCCTGTTTCTACGGCATCGACTTCGCCACCCGCGCCGAGCTGCTCGCGAACGGGCTCGACAACGACGGCATCCGGCGGTCCATCGGCGCCGACTCGCTCGGTTACGTATCGCTGCCCGGTCTCATCGCCGCGACCGAGCAGCCGAAGAGCCGGCTCTGCCGGGCGTGCTTCGATGGGGAGTACCCGATCGAACTGCCGGCCGGGAACCTGATCGGCAAGCACGTGCTCGAAGGAGTGGGACGCCGGGTCGCCGTCGAGGCGGCCGGGCCGACCGGTCCGCTCGTCGCCACACCGACCCACCACCCGTAGCACCACCGACGCGGGTCCGGCCGCTCCGGGCTCGCGGGAACCACAAAGGGGAGAACCGTGACGCACGTGTCCGAGCGCAGCGGCGCAGGATCCAGCCCGACGGGCGCCGGCGGCGACCGCCAGCCCTGGTCGGCGGGGTCCAGCCGGACGCAGCGCAAACGCTCGGTCTCGTACGCCGACGCCGGGGTGTCGATCGAGGCGGGCGACCGCGCTGTCGAGCTGCTCAAGTCCAAGGTCAAGGAGACCCGGCGCCCCGAGGTCATGGGTGACCTGGGCGGCTTCGCCGGCCTGTTCCGGCTGGACACGAAGAAGTACAAGAACCCGATCCTGGCGTCCTCGACCGATGGCGTGGGCACCAAGCTGGTGATCGCCCAGCAGCTCGACATCCACGACACGGTCGGCATCGACCTGGTCGCGATGGTCGTCGACGACCTGGTGGCCTGCGGCGCCGAGCCGCTGTTCCTGCTCGACTACATCGCCACCGGCGAGGTCGTGCCGGACAAGGTCGCCGAGATCGGCGCCGGCATCGCGGACGGCTGCCGGTACGCCGGCTGCGCGCTGCTGGGCGGCGAGACCGCCGAGCACCCGGGCGTGCTGCGCCCCGACGAGTACGACATCTCGGCCACCGGCGTCGGCGTGGTGGAGGAGAGCGAGATCCTCAGCCCGGACCGGGTCGAGGTGGGCGACGTGGTGATCGCGATGCGCTCGTCCGGCCTGCACTCCAACGGCTACTCCCTGGTCCGGCACGTGCTGCTCGGCGCCGGTCGGATGCGGCTGGACGTGGTGATCGACGACTTCGGCCGCCAGCGGACGCTGGGCGAGGAGCTGCTCACCCCGACCAAGATCTACGCCCAGGACTGCCTCAAGCTGATCGCCGAGGCCGAGGTGCGGGCGCTGGCCCACGTCACCGGCGGCGGCATCCCCGGCAACCTGGTCCGAGTGCTGCCCGAGCACGTCGACGCGGTGGTGAACCGTTCCACCTGGAAGCCTCAGCCGATCTTCGACCTGATCCAGTCCAAGGGCCGGATCGAGGACCCGGAGATGGAGGCGACGTTCAACATGGGCGTCGGCATGTTCGCGATCGTCTCCGCCGAGGACGCCGACCGCGCGCTGGCCACCCTGACCGGCCGGGGCGTGGACGCCTGGCAGGCCGGCGAGATCATCGAGGGGTCCGGCAACGTGCAGATGGTCGGACAGCACACCCGAGGCTGATCACCCTGCGCCGATCGGCCGGGCACTTTATCGGGGGTTCACCCGAGCGGTCGCCGCGGCCTAGCCTGGAGGTTCGGTTTTCAGGCAGGCGGGGGAGGTGCTGATGGCTGCGCGCACGCCCGAAGGGATGCGGGGCATCGCCGCCGTCCCGTCGTACGTGGTGATGCAGCCGACGACGTTGTGCAACCTCGACTGCGCCTACTGCTACCTCCCCTTCCGGGCGGTCGACAGGCGGATGCCGGTGGCCGTCGCCGAGGCGGTGGCGGCGTCGGTGAACCCGTGGGCGGCGGGCGGTCGCTTCTCCGTGGTCTGGCACGGGGGCGAGCCGCTCGCGGCCGGCCGGGAGCACCTGGCCGCGCTGCTGGCGCCGTTCGGGCCGGACGTCGAGCACCACGTGCAGACCAACGCCACGCTGATCGACGACGCGTGGTGCGCGTTCTTCGCCGAGCACCGGGTGCGGGTCAGCGTCAGCGTGGACGGGCCGCGGGCGCGCAACGGTGAGCGGGTCACCCGGGGCGGGCGGCCCGCGTACGACCGGATCGTGGCGGGTGTGGCGGCGCTGCGCCGCCACGGCCTGCCGTTCTCGGCGCTCGCGGTGGTGTCGCGGCCGGAGCCGGGCCTGGCGACCGAGCTGTACGACTACTTCCTCGACCTGGGCTGCGACGTGCTCGGCGTCAACATCGAGGAGACCGAGGGCGTCAACACCCGGACGAACGCGCGCGACGAGGGCGCGGTCACCGGGTTCTGGGCCGAGCTGGTGGCGGCCTGGCGCCGGGATCCCCGGATCCACCTGCGCGAGGTGGAGTGGTCGCTGCGGTACGCGGGCGCGGTGCTGGCCGGTACCGCCGACGACCTGCTGCCGCGCAGCCTCGACCCGATCCCGACGGTCGGGCACGACGGCTCGGTGGTGGTGCTCTCGCCGGAGCTGGCCGGTTTCACCGACCCCCGGTACGGCGACTTCGCCAGCGGGAACGTGCTCACCACGCCGCTGGGGGACATCCTCGCCGGCGCGGCCGGTACGCCGTGGGTGGGCGAGTTCCTCACCGGTGTGGAGGCGTGCCGGGCGTCCTGCGCGTACTTCGGGTTCTGCGGCGGTGGGCACGCCGCCAACCGTTACTTCGAGCTGGGGCGTTTCGACGGTACGGAGACCGAGCACTGCCGCAACAGCAAGATCCGCCTACTGGAGGGAGTGTTGGAGCATGCCCGAGACCATCAGTGACACCGACCGGGAGGCGGTCGCCGACCGGGTGCGGGACGCCGCTGCGGGGCTTACCGCTCTGCTCCACGAGGCGGAGGCGGCGCGGCTGCTGCGGGCGGAGGTGTCGGGCGGTGACGGCGCCGACGCGGTCTGCGCGTGGAACCACTTCGAGAACATCCCGACGTTCTACAACTGGAACAACCGGCCGCGCTGAGGGGACGGTTCCGCGATCAAGGACCTGCCGGCGCGTCGGAGCGGGGCGCCCCGGAGCGCCGGCAGGTCCCTGATCGTCGGTCGTACGCCGGCTCAGCAGAGCACATGCGTGAGCACGCGGGGGTTACCGCGTGCTCAGATGTGACCGGAGGTCAGCGGGTCGGACGAGCCCAGGTGTCCGGGTCGTCGTCCGCGTGGTCCTCGTCATCGTCGTCGACATACTCTTTGTAGTCGTCGTCGAAGTTGTGCTCAGACTTTCCACTACCCGCCAGTTCGCGCTGCAAGGCGGTTAGGTCGGTGTTCGGGGAGTGGTACTTCAACTCCCGGGCCACCTTCGTCTGCTTGGCCTTAGCACGGCCGCGCCCCATGGCTCGACCCCCTCGCACAGAATGCGGGGCAGCCCGAAGGCGGGCCCCGATGACGTCAGGCATCTCTCGTGGCTCTTACGGTACATGGGGATGCCATCGTTCGGCACCTCGGGTCACCGTCGACCGGACCTGCGCGTCGCGGTGGTCCAGCTGTCACAAAGTGTACCGGGTAAGGGGTAACCCCCGGGGCTGGCCGTGACACCGGACATACCGGTACGAACAAGCCCGAGGATCAGCTTAACGCGCACCGCCTCCGGGGGCGGAGCGTCGCCCCGCCCCCGGAGGTGAGCTTCACCGCAGATGGATCGTCCGCAGCCGGCCGACCTCGGCCATCCGCCGCTCGGCGAGCCGGTCCGCGGCGACCGCCGGCGGTACGCCCTCGTCGTCGGCGAGCTGGAGGATCTGCCGGGTCGTGTCGAAGATCCGGGTGGCGCGCAGCTTGGCGCGGTCGAAGTTGAAGCCCTCGATCTCGTCGGCCACCTGGATCACGCCACCGGCGTTCACCACGTAGTCGGGCGTGTAGAGGATGCCCCGGTCGGCGAGCACCTTCTCGATGCCCGGGTGGGCGAGCTGGTT
This sequence comes from Micromonospora sp. AB353, assembly GCF_049538395.1. Lineage (NCBI taxonomy): Bacteria > Bacillati > Actinomycetota > Actinomycetes > Micromonosporales > Micromonosporaceae > Micromonospora > Micromonospora sp. AB353. Next base: position 25,589 of record NZ_JBMVFV010000007.1, read on the forward strand.
GTTCGCCGCCCCGGTGACCACCTTCGCCCGCAGCACCGGCACGGTGTCGTCGTTCAGCGCGCCGCCGAGCGCGCACGGGGCGTACACGTCGATGTCGGAGGCGACGAGCGCCGCGGTGTCATCCACCAGGGTGACCTGCGGGTGGGTGGTGCGCGCCCACTCCAGGGCGCGCGGGCTGACGTCGGTCGCCACGACCTCGGCGCCGTCGTCGAGCAGGTGGGCGGTCAGGTACTTGCCGACCTTGCCCAGCCCGGCCACGCCGACCCGGCGGCCGGCCAGCGTCGGGCTGCCCCAGACGTGCTCGGCGGCGGCCCGCATGCCCTGGAACACGCCCCAGGCGGTGAGGATCGAGGAGTCGCCCGCGCCGCCGTGCTCCACGCTGCGGCCGGTCACGTAGCGGGTCTCTCGGGCGATCACGTCCATGTCCGCCACGTAGGTGCCCACGTCGCAGGCGGTGTAGTAGCGGCCGTTGAGCGACTCGACGAAGCGGCCGTACGCGCGCAGCAGCGCCTCGCTCTTGATCTGGTCGGGGTCACCCCAGATGACCGCCTTGCCGCCACCGAGGTCGAGGTTCGCCAGGGCGTTCTTGTAGGCCATGCCGCGCGAGAGGTCGAGCACGTCGGCGAGGGCCTCGGCCTCGCTGGCGTACGGGTAGAACCGGGTGCCGCCGAGCGCGGGGCCCAGCGCGGTCGAGTAGATCCCGATGATCGCCTTCAGGCCGGACTGCTTGTCCTGGCAGAACACGACCTGCTCATGCCCCGTGGAGACGGGGTCGTCGGTACTGGCGAATACGCCCATGGCTGACTCCTGTGTCGGTGTGCGCCCTTGTGGGGCGCGGAACCCGGGTGGCACGCCGGCGGGATGCTGCCGGTGTCGTAGAGCCTAATATCGGCCCGAACCGTACTGTCGCGCATGTCACGCCACGGGCCCGAGGGCGGCGACGGGCGGTCCCGTCTCGTGGGAGGATCGCGCCGTGCCGTCGCTCTTCGCTTCATACCTGCGCGTGTACGAGCCGCTGACCGCCTTCGACCGGGACCGGCAGTCGTACTGGCGCCGGTACGTCAGCGAGGGTCGTGCGATCGCTCCGCTGGAGGGGCCGGTGCGGCAGCGGACCACGGTGATCGAGGCGCTCGGCGCCGGCTGGACCCGGTTACCCGACCTGCCTGACGAGGCGTACGTCCTGGAGTCCGACGACGCGCTGCTGGTCTGCCCGTGGAACCTGCGTATCCGGGTCGCCGAGGCGGCGCTGAGCGCCCGCGACGGCGTGCCCTCGGTGCTTGCCGACGCGTTCGTGCCACCGGTGCTCGCCGGGCAGGCCAAGGCCGTGGTGGAGGACTGGCGCAGCGGCGCCCGGGTGCTGGAGCACGGGGTGCCGCGGGTGCACGAGCAGATCGCCACCTGGGGCGTGCCGCTGCGCTGGTTCGTGCTGTTCGAGGCCGGCGAGCGGCACCTGGTCACCGATCCGGGGCGGCGGGCGCTGCGCTACCGCACCGAGATCTCCAAGGCGCGCCGCCGCGCGTCCCGGGCGCTGTCGGTGCTGCGCAAGTCGATCGGCGAGGCGCCGATCACCGAGGCGGTCGAGGAGGCGGCCCGGTGGCTGGAGGAGTTCCACCCGCGTTCGGTGGTCGAACTGGACTACGGCGGCCTGGTGCAGCTGCTGCCGGACGAGACGCTCGAAGCCGACGACTCGACCGATCTGGTGGCCGCCGGACTGTCCGGACTGGGCCGGGGCGAGGCCGAGGAGGCGTCCGCCGCGTACGACAAGCTGGTCGCCCGCTGGCGTGCGGTGCAGCTGCTCGAACGGTGCAACTGACGTCCGGTTTGCCCTGCTAAGTGGCCTTGGACACGAGAGTGTCTCGTAGCTGATGCGTCACGAACCGTGATCATGAGTCCGAATAAGGTACTTTCTGCGGCATAAAAGTCGTAAAAATCGGGCATGGTTCATCCGTCCGTCTAGCGACCTTCAGCCGTTCGGCCCATGTCGGACATCGGGGACTAGCCGGACCATGGGAGACGCGTCGGCCGGCGGGACCCCGGCCGATGTCTATACATGTGGAGGAGTGACCCCGATGGCATCGCGAACGCACGAACCTGAGCCGCTACTCACACCGGCCGAGGTGGCGTCGATGTTCCGTGTCGACCCGAAGACGGTGACCCGGTGGGCCAAGGCTGGCAAGCTCAGCGCCATCCGGACCCTCGGCGGTCACCGCCGCTACCGCGAGTCGGAGGTTCGGGCCCTGCTGCAGGGGCAGATCCCCCAGCAGCGCCAGGGAGACTGACGAACCGGCGTTCTCCGGCGTTCCGATCAAGGGCGGTGCCGTCACGGCGCCGCCCTTAATCGCGTCCGGGCTTGATCGTGTCGGGGGGCCGGCTCAGTCCAGCACGATCCGCAGCCCGACCGTGCCGCGCTCGCCCCGGCGCAGCCGGCTACCGAGCAGGCTCAGCCGCCCGATCAGCCGGTACTTCCGCTTGAGCAGCGTCCGTACCCGGTTCGTGCTCTCCGGGTCGGCGATCGTCGCGTGGCCCGGCACCGCCTCACCGTGCGGCCGGCCGCGCACGTCGCACGGCGCCACGGTGACCCGGCCGTCGCGCCGGATGCGCTTCACCTTGCCGGAGTCGGCCACCGTCCACACCGCGAGCCCGTCGCCGTCGCGTACCGCCCACACCGGAGTCGGCACCGCCCGGCCGTCCTTGCGGAACGTGGTGAGCAGGACGTACTTCTCCGCAGCCAGGCGGTCCAGGTCGGTCACGCCGCCAAGGATACGGCGGTCAGGGTGCCGCCGACCGCCGGATAGCGTGCTCTCATGACCGGGGAACCCGAGATCGGCGACGTGTTCGGCGAGATGATCCGCGACGCGTACGCGGTCGCCACCGGGATCGGCCCGCGCCCGATGGCCGGCGGCCGCCTGCCCCGCCCGGTCATCGAGATCATCGAGCGCGACGACGGGCTGATCAACGGCGCGCCCGCCGGGCACTACCTGGACCCGCCGCAGCGGTGGCAGCCGCACGACCACCGGGCCGTGGACCGGGTACGCGGACACGTGCTCGACGTCGGCGTCGGCGCCGGCCGGATCGCGCTGCACCTCCAGGAGCGCGGCGTGCCGGTCACCGGGCTGGACACGTCGCTCGGCGCGCTGCGGGTCAGCCGGCACCGGGGCGTACGCGACCTGGTGCACGGCACCGTCGACGAGCACGCCGCCGACGGCCACCGGTACGACACGTTCCTGCTGCTCGGCAACAACCTGGGACTGTTCGAGGGGCGGGAACGCGCCCCGGCGATGCTCGCGGCGCTCGCCGCGCTGGCCCGTCCCGGCGCCCGGGTGATCGCCCACGGCACCGACCCGTACGGGACCACCGACCCGGTGCACACCGCCTACCACGAGCGCAACCGGCAGCGGGGCCGGATCGGCGGGCAACTGCGGCTGCGGCTGCGCTACCGGCTGCTCGGCACCGACTGGTTCGACTACCTGGTCTGCTCGCCGGAGGAGTTCGCCGAGCTGGTCCACGGTTCACCGTGGCGACTGGCCGACGTGGACGACACCGACCACCCCTACTACCTCGCCACGCTGGAACTGCGGCGTTAGGAAGGGCCCCTTTCAAGCGCCTAGGCGTTAATAAGGGGCCCTTCCTTACATGCTCAGACCTGGACGGTGGGGGTGGTCTGCTCCGGGGGCAGCCCGCCGTCGCCGTCGACCACCTCGTCCGGCGTGCCGTCCTCGTCGATGTCCACCATGGTGATGTCCACCTTGCCGTCACCGTCGGTGTCGAACTGGAACAGGTCGGCCTTGCCGTCGCCGTCGGTGTCCACCACCCACACGTCGGTCTTGCCGTCGTTGTTGGTGTCCGCGCGGAGCAGGTCCACCCGCTCGTCGCCGCGGGTCTCGACCGTCTCGGTGTTCTCCGCGCTCTCCGGTGCCTGGCTCATCTCGTTCCTTCCTTCGGCGTTGACGGCCGTCCTTACCCCGTCCGCTCCGCCCCCACGCATCCCGGCGGCCCGGCCCTGCATAGGGTCGCATGCAGGAACGAGCGAGCGGACGGGCCCGGCGGCGGAGACCCCGCGCGCCCCCGCCGCGGCGAGGGGACACCGATGAGTGGTCGTTTTGTGGTCGTCGGGGCCGGCACCATGGGCCTCGGCATCGCGTACGTGGCGGCCGGCGCCGGGTACGCGGTCGAACTGGTCGAGGTCGACCCCGCCCGGGGCGCCGAGGCCGTGCGCCGGCTCGGCGAGCTGTGGGACCGGGGCGTGCAGCGCGGCAAGCTGACCGAGGACGCCGCCACCGCCAACCGTGAGCGCGTCACGCTCCGGGCCGGGCTCGCCGAGGTGACCGAGGGCGCCGACGTGATCGTGGAGGCGGTGCCCGAGCGGCTCGACCTCAAGCGTGCCGTCCTGCGCGAGGCGGAGAGCCGCCGGCCCGTGTTGCTGGGCAGCAACACGTCCAGCATCCCGATCGCCGAACTGGCCGCCGGGCTGGACCGGCCCGCCGACTTCGTCGGGTTGCACTTCTTCAATCCGGTGTGGGCGATGGCGCTGCTCGAGGTCGTGGTCGGCCCGGCCACCGCGCCGGCCACGACCGAGGCGGCCGTCGCGCTCGCCGCCCGGCTGGGCAAGGACCCCGTCGTCGTACGCGACATGCCCGGCTTCGCCACCTCCCGACTCGGCGTCACGCTCGGCCTGGAGGCGATCCGGATGGTGGCCGACGAGGTGGCCAGCCCGGCCGACATCGACAAGGCGATGGTGCTCGGTTACCGGCACCCGATCGGCCCGCTGGAGCTGACCGACCTGGTCGGGCTGGACGTACGGCTCGACATCGCGCGCACGCTCCAGGCCGCGTACGGCGACCGCTTCGCGCCACCGCCGCTGCTCGTCGAGATGGTGGCCGCCGGGAAGCTGGGCAAGAAGTCGGGGCAGGGCTTCTACACGTGGAAGGACGGCGTGAAGCAATGAGCGGGCTGCGGATCGAGGAACTGGCGGACCGGCTCGTGGTCACCCTGGACCGGCCGGAGAAGCGCAACGCCATCGACGCCGACCTCGTGGGCGAGCTGCACGCGGTCTGCGCCGACCTGGAGGCGCGTCCCCGGCTGCTGCTGCTCACCGGCGGGACGGCGGGCATCTTCGCCGGGGGCGCCGACATCGCCCAGCTCCGCGAGCGCGGCCGGCTGGACGCGCTGGCCGCCATCAACCAGGGCGTCTTCGCCCGCATCCGGGCACTGCCGATGCCCACCGTGGCGGCAGTCGACGGGCCGGCGCTGGGCGGCGGCGCCGAGCTGGCGTACGCCTGCGATCTCCGGGTGTGCACGGACCGCGCGGTGTTCGGCCAGCCCGAGGTGCGGCTGGGCATCCTGGCCGGCGCCGGCGCGACATACCGGCTGCCGGCGCTGATCGGTGAGGCCCGGGCCAAGGAGCTGCTGTTCACCGGCCGGCGGGTGGACGCCGAGGAGGCGCTGCGGATCGGGCTGGTGAACCGGGTGGTGGCCGATCCGGAGGAACTGCTGCCCACCGCGCACGGCCTGCTCGACGAGATGGCGAAGGGTTCCGCGCTGGCGCTGCGGCTGACCAAGATGGCGGTGGACGCCCCGGCGGCCGCGCACCCGCAGCTCGACCTGCTGAGCCAGGCGGTGCTCTTCGAGGACGAGGAGAAGCACCGGCGGATGACCGAGTTCCTGGACCGGCGCCGGGCCCGCTGAGCCCGGGAGAGACGACGAGGGCCGCACCGGGTGAATCCGGTGCGGCCCGTCGCGTCGGTACGCGTCAGTTCTTGATGTCGACTCCCGCGTCGTCCAGCGCGGTGATCGCCGGCGCGGACTCGGCGAAGCCGATGAGCAGCAGCGCCTCCGGTCCGAACGCCTTGATCTCCTTGGCGGTGCCGCTGAAGTCGACGGGCGTCTTCGGATCGGCCGGCGGCTCGTAGGTCAGCAGCTTGATCCGGTCCGCGCCGATGCCGGCCTTCTCCAGCTCCGAGCGGACGTTCTCCTGGAGGCCCTCGCCGTAGGAGTCCTTACGGGCCAGGATCGCGATCTTGCGCGGCCCGTCCCGGAGCATCACGTCGGCCAGGGCGCGGCCCTGGAGGCTGTCCGGCGGCGCGGTACGGAAGTAGAGGCCCTTGTCGTCCACGGCGCTCAGCCCCGCGTCGGTGTTCGACGGGGAGAACAGGATCCGCCCGGCGGCCACCACGTCCGGCAGTACGGCCCGGGAGATGCCGGAGCCGCCCGCGCCGATGATGACCTGCACGCCCTTGCTGACGTGCGAGGCGACGGTGGCCTTGGCGACCTCCGGGTTGGTGCCGTCGTCACCCTCGATCCACTTCACCGGCTCGCCGAGCACACCACCGGCGGCGTTGACCTCACGGACCGCGAGCGCCGCGCCGGCCGCCAGCGGCGGGTTCGCCAGCGCCAGGTCACCGGTCTTCGGCAGCAGCCCGCCGAGGACCAGCGGGGCGTCCTTCGCCTTCCCGTCGCGCAGCTTGCGGCCACGCGGCGGGGCCTTCGTGCTCGCCCCCGACTCCTCACCGGCACCGACGAACTCGGTCTTGCTGTCGTCGATCTTCTGGTTGTCGAAGTGCATGGTGCCGTAGCTCGCGGTGGCCGGCTCGCCGGTGTCGGTGAACCCGGCGCGGGTCAGCGACACGCCCCGGTACTCGATGTCCCGGCCCGCACGGGCGAGTTCCAGGCAGGCCGCCACGTCGTCGCAGCGTTCACCGCCGGTGGTCACCCCGACGATCTGCTTGGCGATCTCGGCCGGAGCCGTGGTGCCGGCGAGCTGGGCGGCCAGCGCGCTGATCACCACCGCGTCGTACGACTCGGCGGAGTAGAGGAAGTCACCCAGCTTCGGGTCTACGGCGAGTAGTCGTTCCTTGAAGCTCTCGGGCAGTGGGGTGAGAGGCGTGGTGCCCTTCATCCCGTTCACCAGGTCTCCCCGGTCCTTGAGCTCAGCGGGGTACGAATTGAGCATGTTGCCGTCGGTGCCGTAGAGGCGTACCTGGGTGGCAGGCGTTTCCTCCGGCTCGTCGCTCCCGCAGGCGCTCGTGGCGAGCAGAAGCGCCGCGCAGGCCATGGACAGGGCCGCGCGCGACGTGCGTGTTCTCAGCATGGTCGTCCTTCCTCCGGCGAAGGTCCGCTGCGCACCTTAGCGTGCTCACGCGGCACGCGGGACTGTGGAGTCGGCTGCGTCGGCACCCCGACTGCGGGTATCACTCTGCGTGGTCGGCGAGCTGTTTCCGGGTCACCGCTTGACCCCCGGCGATACTGTTCCGCGGGTGAACGACGAAGCACAGCAGACGCTCGACGACGCGACCGCCGTGCTCCGTTCCGCCCTCGCCGGTGACGGCGCCGGCGTGGTGGGCACGTTCGACGCGGTGGTGGACCGCTCCGGCCTCGCCGGGGCGTACGGAGTGGCATGGTGCCTCGCCGCCACCATGCTCGGCGACGACGCCCCGGCTGGCGGCGCCGCCCTCGACTTCCCCGGCATCGACCAGGCCGACTACGACACCCGCTGGGTGGCCCGTTTCGTCAGCGCGTGCGCGAACGACGACGCGGACACCGGCGAGGCGCTGTTCGGGGCGGCCGCAGCCGACGGCCTGCTGCCCGACTGCCTGCTCACGCTCGCCGGGTCGACAATCGCCACGCTGCGCAGCCGCTCGGACTGAGCCCGGCGCGCGGCTAGGCGCCCTGACTGTGGTAGCTCTGGGTGCATGTCCGAGGCGATGCTCAGCAAGGTGCGCAAGCTCCTCGCCCAGGCGGAGGACCCGGCCTGCACACCCGCCGAGTCGGCCGCCTTCATGGCGAAGGCCACCGAGCTGATCGCCCGCTACGGCGTCGACAGGGCGCTGCTCGCCGCCCGCGACCCGGCCGCCGACCCGGTCGGTGACCGCACCGTCGAGGTGATCGCGCCGTACGCGCGGGACAAGGCCGGCCTGCTCGCGGCGGTCGCCGAACCGTTGCGGTGCCGATGCGTACGCCGCCGGCACGGCAACGGTTTCGTCATGCACCTGTTCGGCTTCGCCAGCGACCTGGAACGGGTCGAGCTGCTGTTCACGTCGCTGCTCGTGCAGGCCGCGCACGGGCTCGCCGGTGCCGTCGTACCGGCCGGGGAGCATCCGGCGGCGTTCCGGCGTACCTGGCTGGCCGGTTTCGCGTACGTCGTCGCGGAACGACTGCGCGCGGCCGAGAGCAAGGCGGTGGCGGAGTCGGGTGGACCCTCCACGGCTCTGGTGCTCGCCGACCGCTCCGATCGGGTCCAGCGCCGGGTCGCCGAGGCGTACCCCCGGTTGCGCACCGCCCCGCGACGGCGGCTGGCGGGCGGTGGTTTCGGTTCCGGCGCGGACGCCGGCCGCCGGGCCGACCTCGGTGGCACCGGCGTGGCCGGCACCGGCGCGGCGCCCGGTATCGCCGGCTGACCGATCTCAGGCGGTACGGGCGACCGTCGCCAGGTAGCGGCAGAGCAGCTCGTGCCAGCCCGCGGTGAGCGCCTCACGGTAGCCCTCGGCCGCCGTGCCGTGCCTGTCGAAGTAGCGGTGCTCCACGTCCACCCGGGTCTGCTCCGGCCCGTCGGCGTGGAACAGGACCTCCACCTCGCTGGCCCGCGCCGGATCCGGCACCGGCACCCGGTCCGGGCCGATCTGCCAGGTGAACACCAGGCGCCGCGGCGGATCCCAGGTCAGCACGCGGCCCCAGTCGTTGCGGAAGCCGTACGGGCCGATCTCGTAGAGCATCCCGCCGGCCCGGGGCTCGATGCCGAGCGCGGCGAGCGCCTCCGGGCCGGACCAGGTGTATTCACGCACCCACCAGTCGGCGAGTGCGCCGGTGAAGACGGCGTACGCCCGCTCGGCGGACGCCGGGACGAGCAGGCTGCTGCGGAGGGAGAAGCGATCGGATTCCTGCTGGACCTCATCCGGATCGGCCATCTCCTGTCCCATAGGTCCGGACCATACCGGCTCATGTCTCGGTGTGCAGCTTCCGTTCCGCCCGCTTCCGGACACCGGGAACACCGGTTCCCGACAGCGCTGAGTGGTGGGACAGGCGCTCTGCGCAGATCCTGGACCGGGCGCTGACCACCATCGACCGCAACCCGCAGCTGATCGACGCGCTGGCGCGCTCGGCCGGCGTCACCCTGGACGACGTGCACCGGCTCGCCGCGCCGGTGGTCGACCAGACCGGGCGTACGGTGGCCGCGGCCGGCGAGGTGGTCGAGCGCACCGGGCCGGCGGTGGTCGACCGGGCCGCCCCGGCGGTGGCCGATCGGACGGGGCCGGCCGTGTCCGGCCCGGTCGAGGCCCCCGAACCGCCCCGGCCCCCGGCGCGAACGCAGCCGCCACCACCAAGCCGTCCGGATTCGTCGTCGGCACCAGGTACTGCTGGTGGTAGTCCTCGGCGAAGTAGTACCGGGCGGACCGAGCCGCCGCCCGGTTCCGGGCGGGAGGTCCGAGCGTGCCGCCGGATCGGGGCAGGGCGCCGGGGCGGGCCCGCCGCCCGCCCACCCCATGCCGGTGATCAAGGAGTTTGTGTCCGGATCATTGGCCCTGGATGACCCAAACCCCTTGATCACCGGGCGAGGGAGGGGCGGTCGAGCAGGGAGAGGGCGTTACGGGGGTGGGGAGTCGTCCGGCGCGGCCTGCCGGTGGCGGCGGAGCAGCTCCTGGAGGGCGGTGATCTCGGAGTGCAGGGCCTGACGGCCCTCCCGGGTGATCCGGATCCACGTCCGCGGACGACGGCCGTGGTAGCCCTTCTCCACCTCGATCAGGCGTGCCTCCTCCAGCACGGTGAGGTGCCGGGACAGGTTGCCCGCGGTGAGTTCGAGGGCCTGGCGGAGATAGGCCACCTCCACCCGCTCGCCTTCAGCGGCGATGGTCAGGATGCCGAGCCGGTGCCGCTGGTGGACCGTGTCGTCGAGGCCGTTCGTCGGGAATGGCCCGCTCGCGCGAGGGTCGTCCACGGTGCTCACGACTACCGATTGTGCTGCTTCTTGGCGGCGGCGAGCGCCACACCCCCGCCGATCAGCAGGACCGGTGCCGGGAGCACGGCCGCCAGCATGAAGCTGAACCGGGTCAGATCACCCGGTTGCAGGTCGGAGAGCTGGAACCAGGCGTTCACGGCTACCAGCACGCCGGTGTAGAGACCGACCACGACCCACAGGCTCCGGCTGCGTTCCAGGCGGGCGAGGACCGCCAGGCCGACGGCGATCACGAGGTGCGGCAGCATGCCCCGGTTGGCGAGGCCGAGCAGCGGACCGGTCAGCCGACTGGTGCCGCCCCACACCGGCCCGCTGGTGTTGAACAGCAGGAACTCCAGGACGACCGGAAGGGCGAGGCCGACGAGAGTGCCCGCGAGGCCGGCGATGACGTACGCCCGGGTCGGGGTCTGGACGCCGGCTCGCCGGCCGTGCCAGCGGTACCACGTCAGGCCGGCCAGGTAGCCGCCGACGAGCGCGGCCAGCCAGTACCAGCCGAGCGCGGTCGACTTCTCCAGGAAGCCGCCGCCGAGACCGCTCAGGGCAGGGCCGTCGGTCCCGGCGCGCAGCGGGGCTGGTTCCGCCGACTCGACGTACAGCGGCGCGGCCGCCGCGATGAGCACCCCGAAGAGCAGGAGCGGAAGCCAGTACGCCTGACGAGCCGCCCGGGCCTGCCGACGGAGTGTGGTCATCGAGGCGAGCAGTTCCTGGGCACTGTCGTCGCGGGGTGACTCGGACGGCATGGTTCCTCCCGGCAGGCCGATCTGCTGTGACTCAAATAGGTTTGCATTGCAAACCTACTGGCGCAAGGGGTCGACGGCTCCGAGTATCGGCGCGCTTGGTTAGATGCCTCTCTAGGTTGACAGCCTTCTAAATAGAAGGCAGGGTGGAGGCTGCTTCGATAAACATCGAGACAGGGAGTCAGTCATGTCCCGCGTTCAGCTCGCCCTGCGCGTCTCCGACCTCGAAGGCTCCGTGGCCTTCTACAGCAAGCTGTTCGGCGTCGAGCCGGCCAAGCGCCGCCCCGGCTACGCCAACTTCGCGGTGGAGAACCCGCCGCTGAAGCTCGTACTCCTCGAAGGTGAGCCCGGCCTGCCGACGGTGATGGACCACCTCGGGGTCGAGGTGGCCACCACCGACGAGGTGAACGCCGCGACCAACCGGCTTACCGAGTCCGGCCTGATCACGCTGGAGGAGAACGACACCGAGTGCTGCTACGCGCTCCAGGACAAGGTCTGGGTGCGCGGCCCCGGCGACGAGCCGTGGGAGGTCTACACGGTCAAGGCCGACTCACCGCAGTTGGAGAAGGTGACCGAGAGCGCCTGCTGCGCCTCGGACTCCGCCGAGCAGCAGCCCGCCGCGGTCTGACCCGAATGCGGGAGGGATCCCCACCGCCGGGGATCCCTCCCGCCGGTTCAGCCGCCGGTGCGGGGAAGAACCGGGAGTAGCGCAACCGTCCGGCATGAGGCCACACGAGTTCGGTGCCGCGAGTGTCGAGCCCTAGCGGGACCGGACCACTGCCGTGACCTCGACCTCGAGCACGGCACCGGGCAGGAAGAGCTTGCTGACCTCGACAGTCGTGCTCGCCGGCGGCGGTGTGCCCGGGAATAGCCGGCGCCGGACGGCCGCGTACGCCGGCAGATCGGCCAGGTCAGTCATGAATGTGCGGATGTGCAGCACGTCGTCGAAGCTCGCGCCGTGCGCCGCGAGCACGCCGCCCACGATCTCGAAGATCCGTTCGGCCTGGGTGCCGGGGTCTCCGGGGGCCACCACCTCGCCGTCGTCGTCGACGGCGACCTGTCCGGCGAGCATCAGCAGCGCCCCGCCGCCGACATCGATCCGGGCGACGTGCGCGAAGCGGTCGCCGAACGGGGCCGCGACGGATGCGGGGTTGTCCAGGGTGAGGCGCATCAGCATCCCTTCAGGAAGTCGGCTGAGACGAGGGAGGAGAGATCCGCGTCCTGGTCCGGCGCGGCCTGCATCAGGTCGAGGGCGGCCTCCAGCACGGGGGCCGGCACCGGACGGCGCAGCGCCAGCCGCGCATCCTTCGCCGCCAACGCGACTGCGAACGAGGCACCCGGCGCGGTGGCCCGTCCGACCGCGCCGACGAGGGCCCCACGGCTGAGCACGTCGAGGGCGGTCTGCCTGTCGACACCGAGCGCCGCGGCGACAGCCAACGCGTCGTGCAGCGCGGCGACCGCCGTCACCAGGCCCGTGTTCGCGACGAGCTTGACGGCGGCGGCTGCGCCGATCGGACCGCAGTGACGGACCGAACCGAGCTGTTCCAGCACCGGAGCCGCCCTCTCCACGACATCGGCGGGACCGCCGGCGAGGATCGCCAGCGTGCCGGCCCGGGCGGCGTCGACGCTGCCGCCGACGGGGGCGTCGAGGAGGGAGACGCCCGCGGGTAGCCGGCCGGTCACTGCTCGGACGTCGTCCGGTCCGATCGTCGACATCTGCACCACGACCGTCCCGGGCCGGAGCGCGGTGGCGGCGCCGTCCGGCCCGAACAGCACCGTCTCGACCGCGCCGGCGTCGGCGAGCATGACGACGACGACGTCGGCTCCGTCGACCGCGGCGGACGGGCTCGCGGCCACCGTCGCGCCAGCCACGGCGAGCGGCTCCGAACGCTCCGGGCTGCGGTTCCACACTCTGACCCGGTTGCCGCCGGCCAGGAGGCGGCGCGCGATCGGCGTACCCATGCGTCCGGTCCCGAGCACCGCGATGATCTTCACGCGGTAACGCTAGGCCGGTGGGGGCAATGCGACAAACGAATGTCTCGCATGCCTGCCATGCGTGACTAACATGCCTGAGGTGGAGACTCAGCTGCTGGAGGTGTTCCGCACCGTCGCGCGGCACGGCTCGATCACGACCGCCGCCCGCGCCCTCAGCTTCACCCAGTCGGCTGTCTCCCGGCAGATCGCCGCGCTGGAGGCCGACATCGGCGCTCGGCTCTTCGACCGGCTGCCCCGCGGCGTCGCCCTCACCGAGGAGGGACGAGAGCTGCTCCCGCACGCCGAGGCGGTCCTCGACCGGCTCGCCGCGGCCCGGCGTGACCTCGACGACCTGCGCGGGCTCGGCCGAGGGCGGCTGCGTGTGGGCGCCTTCCCGACCGCTGTCGCGGCTCTCGTACCCCGGGCGATGGCGTCGTTCCGCTCGGACCACCCCGAGATCTCGCTGTCGCTGGTCGAGGGGGTGACGCCGCAACTGCTGGAGCGCCTGCTCGCGGAGGAGGCGGATGTGGCAGTGGTCAGCACCTCGCCCACGGGCGAACTGGACCGCGAACGATTCGACCTGCGACATCTGCTCGACGAGCGGCTCCTGGTCGCGGTCGCACGTGACCACCGGCTCGCGCACCGCCGCTCGGTGCGCCTGGCGGACCTCGCCGAGGACGCGTTCGTCGTGGGCTCGGCCACCGCGGAGAACAGCCTGCTCCGGGCAAGCCTGCCCAGTGGTTTCTCGCCGCGCGTCGACATCGTCGCGGCCGAGTGGACCGGCAAGCTGGGATGCGTCGCCGCCGGGTTGGGGGTGGCTCTGGTTCCGGCCCTGGCGGTACGCGGAACCCCGCCGGACATCGCACTGCTACGCCTGCATCCGGACGACGAGTCGGTACGGCAGATATTCGCGGCGACCGTGCGGGGCAGGACACTGTCGCCGGCCGTCACGCACTTCCTCGAGCATCTGCGGGCGGAGGCGGCCCATCTGGGCTGAAAAGCAGAACGCCGACCTGCGTTCCCGCTGGTCGGCGTTCCTGTAGCCCGGCGAAAGGCTATGTGGCCAGGGGCGGGGTCGAACCGCCGACCTTCCGATTTTCAGTCGGACGCTCGTACCAACTGAGCTACCTGGCCGTGGTGCTCGGCACATGCTACCGCACGGGCCGATACGCAGAACGCCGCGCATCGAGCTGCGCGGCGTCAGCGCTTGCGGTCCTGACGGGACTTGAACCCGCGACCTCCGCCTTGACAGGGCGGCGAGCACTCCAACTGCTCCACAGGACCTGGCTGGTGTTGCATCCGGCGCGAGCCGGACCGTGCCCCCAACGGGATTCGAACCCGTGCTACCGCCTTGAAAGGGCGGCGTCCTGGGCCGCTAGACGATGAGGGCGGCCCCGCCATCATTGCACACTCGCAACTTCAAGCGGACTTGCTCCCATCCGGCCCCGCCGGAGGCAGGAGAAGCATATGTCATGCCTGCGCGGACGACAAAACCGGTATGGGGATGGCCGTGGTGCCGGGTGAAACCGCAGGTCAGCGGGGTAGGGCGATGCCGTACCGCCGCTTGAGGTCCGGGATCAGGTGCCGGCACGCGGCCATCGTCTGGGCCCGGTCGCCGCCCGCGTCGTGCATCAGCACGACCGAACCGTGCCGGGTGGCGCCCGTCACCCGCTTGATGATCGTCTTCGCCGGCGGGTGATCCCAGTCCTGCGGGTCCACGCTCCAGTGCAGCGGGCGCAGGCCCATCTGCTTGGCGATCGTGACCTCCTCGGCCGTCCAGCGGCCACCGGGCTGCCGGAACCAGGTGATCGGCGCCTTGGGCGCGGCGGCGTGGATCGCCTCGTTCGTCCGTTCCAGGTCGGATCGGATCTCGGCGGCGGAGCGCCGGCCCAGGTTCACGTCGTGGTGCCAGCTGTGATTGCAGAGCTGGTGACCCTCCCGGACGATCCGGGCCACCAGTTCCGGGTAGCGCTTGGCCTGCTTGCCGACGACGCAGAAGGTGGCCTTCACGCGGGCCGCCCGGAGCTGGGCCAGGATCTGCGGGGTGTACCGGGGATCCGGCCCGTCGTCGAAGGTGAGCGCCACGCCGCTGCTCCCGCTGGCCCGGTGCAGCCCGGCCGGCAGCTTCTTCGGCACCGGGCGCAGCTTGGGCTTCGCGGGGGTGGTGTGTGTCGGTGAGGGCTTCGTCACCGGCGTCGGGGACGGCGACGCCGAGGCCGACGGCGGTGCGGCGGCCTTCTCGGGTGACTTGCCGGCCTCGCCGCAGCCGGTGACGAGGAGCACCAGGCCCAGGGCGAGCGCCGACAGGACGCGTGGACGCATTCGTCGCTCCCGGAGGGGTCGGGGTCAGACGGACTTTCCGACCGTAGTGGACGCCGACCCGGAACGGGAGAGGGGCTCAGCTCGTCGTCGACTGGTCCAGCGAGTCCCGCACCGCCACGGCCAGCGACAACGCCTCGGCCAGGTCCACCGGCCGGACCACCCCGGCCGGCAGCGAGTCGGCCCGCCAGCCGGGCCCGGCGGCGAGCACCAGCAGCGGCCGGCGCGGCACCGCCAGCAGCGCGGTGAGCTGGCACGGGTCAGCCGTCGCCCGGATGTGCGACCAGAGCACCACCGCCGCCGGACCGGTCCGGTTGACGGCCTCGACCAGGGCCGGCACCGGTACGCGGGCACCGAGCATGCGATAACTCACACCGACCTCGGCCAGCGCGGCGGCGAGCGCCTCCAGCGGCAGCGAGTGCTGTTCCTCGTCGGCGCAGGAGAGCAGGATCCGGGGCGGCCCGACGGTCGGATGCGCCCGCGCCACTGTGGCGAACGCCTCGGAGACGCACCGGGACATGAGGTGTTCCACCTCGATCAGCGCGGAGGTGGCGGCGTGCCGCTCCCCGATGCCGGCGAGCACCGGCCGCAGCAGCCCCTCCCAGGTCGCCACCACCCCGTCGGCGGCCAGCGCGTCGGCGATGGTGCGGCCGATGGTCACCGAGTCCAGCCGCATGGCGGCACGAGCCAGCCCGCGCGCGGCCGGCCCGGCCCGGCCGACCGGGATGGTGGTGCCGCCGCCATCGCGTACCGTCGAGGCCCTCGCCTTGGGGCCGAGCCGCTCCGGGGGCGGCACGGCCGGCGCCTGCCGGGCCCAGCGGGCGGCCTCGGCGGGCGCTACCCCCTCGGTGGTCAGCCGGCGCATGATCTCCAGGCGGGCGAGGTCGGCGGGCGTGTACCGCCGGTGGTGACCCGGCACGTGCTCGCTGGGGCCGAGACCGTAGCGCTGGTGCCAGGTACGCAGCGTGGTGACCGCCACACCCAGTCGGCGTGCGACGGCCCCCGCGCTCAGCGCCTCATCGGCCACCCGACCGCTCCGGTGCCTCGGTGGCCGGTACGCCCGGCCGGGACGCGTCGGTGGGGTGCAGCAGCCGGTTGACCACGCCGCCGAGCCACGGGGCGTACTCACGGGGGTGGGCGTCCAGGTCGCCGACCACCGCGCCGGGGTCGACCCAGCGCAGGTCGGCCACCTCGTCCGGATCGGGCCGCGTGACCAGGTCGGCGGGTACGTCGGCGCGCAGCACGTGGTCGTACTCGAACTCGACCCGTCCGGTCGCCGGGTCCTCGGCGTAGTAGAGGTAGACGCCCACCTCGGTCAGGTCGACCGGATCGACGCCGAGTTCCTCGGCGAGCCGCCGGTTGGCGGCCTCGGCCAGCGACTGGCCGGGCAGCGGGTGCCCGCAGCAGGAGTTCGCCCAGCGCAGCGGGAACCGCGTCTTGACCGCCGCCCGCTGCTGCAACAGCACCCGCCCGTCGGGGTCGACGAGGAGCACCGAGAAGGCGCGGTGCAGCCGCCCGGGTGGCTGGTGGGCGGCCGCCACGGTGGTCTCGCCGAGCACCCGGCCGTCGTCGTCGACCAGCTCGACCAGATGGGTCTCCCGCTCGCTCACGACATCGCCCCGGTGACCCGGGCCGCGGCGATCTTGCCGCTGATCAGCACCATCGGTACGCCGACACCGGGCTGCGTGCCGGAGCCGACGAACACCACGTTCTCCAGCGTCCGGTGCAGGTTGGAGGGGCGGAACGGGCCGGTCTGGAGGAGGCTGTGCGAGGCGGCGAACGGGGTGCCGGCGGCCATGCCCTGCGCCGCCCAGTCGGCCGGGGTGACCGCCCGCATCACCTCGATGCCGTCGCCGAAGCCGACGTAGCCGCGTTCCTCCAGCGTGCTCACGAGCTGGTCGGCGTATCGCTGGGTGAGGTCGCCGGTCCAGTCGAACGGCGCCCGTTCCAGGTTCGGCACCGGGGCCAGCACGTAGTAGGTGTGCCTGCCGGCCGGCGCCACCGACGGGTCGGTGCGGCTCGGGTTCGTCACCAGCAGCGACGGGTCGGTCATCAGCTCGCCTCGCCGGATCACCTCGTCGAACGTCCCCTTCCAGGAGCGCCCGAAGTGGATGTTGTGGTGGGCGATCTTGCCATAGCCCTGCGTCGAACCGATGTGCAGCACCACGCACGACGGCGAGTAGGTCAGCTTGCGCTGCCGGCTGGGCGGCAGGAGATCCTGGTAGGCGACCGGCAGGTCCGGGTTGAGCACCACCGTGTCGGCGGGGATGAAGTCGCCGTCCGCGGTGACGACGCCGGTGGCGCGGCCGTTGGCGGTCTCCACCCGGGTCACGGTGGTGCCGTACCGGATCTGCACGCCGTGCTTCTCGGCCGCGCCGGCCATCCCGCGGGAGACCGCGTGGATGCCGCCGCGCGGGAAGCACACACCGGCCACCGAGTCGAGGTACGCGATGACCGCGTAGATCGCCAGCGCGTCGTGCGGCGACAGGCCCGCGTACATGGCCTGGAAGGAGAAGATCCGCTGGGTACGCGGGTCGCGGAAGAACTGGTTGATCTTCGTCTGGAGCCGCCGGAAGGCGCCGCTGGCGAACAGCTTCAGCAGGTTGCCGGTGAGCAGGTCGGTCGGCGCGTCGAGGTTGCGCTCGATGAAGTCGGCCCGTTCCCACTGCCACAGGTTGCGGGCGTAGTCGACGAAACGCAGGTAGCCGTCCGCCTCCCGGGGGCCGCAGACGCGGGCGATCTCGGCGGCCATCCGGGTGGTGTCGGTGATGACGTCGAGCGTCGACCCGTCCGGGTAGTAGGCGCGGTACGCCGGGTCGAGCGGGGTCAGGTCGAGCCAG
The DNA here is from genome assembly GCF_049538395.1 of Micromonospora sp. AB353. Lineage (NCBI taxonomy): Bacteria > Bacillati > Actinomycetota > Actinomycetes > Micromonosporales > Micromonosporaceae > Micromonospora > Micromonospora sp. AB353. The sequence continues at coordinate 43,405 of NZ_JBMVFV010000007.1, forward strand.
TCGGTCAGCTCCTCACCCACCGCGCCGAGCGCCTCGGCGATCAGGTCGGGCATGGTGAGGACGGTCGGGCCGGTGTCGAACTCGTACCCGTCGACGCTGAGCCGCCCGGCGCGCCCGCCCGGCACCGGCTCGCGTTCCAGCACTGTCACCTGCCGGCCGCTGCCGGCCAGGTGCAGCGCGCAGGCCAGCCCACCCAGCCCGGCGCCGACCACTACCACCCGGTCGGTCCGTCCCTTGACGGTACGCATTCCGGCCCCCTTGCTCACGAAGTTGCTCATCATGCCCGCCGCGCCGTGGCGGCGGTGGCGAGGCCGGTCAGCGCGGTGCGCGCGGTCTCGTCGATCGGTGCGGTGCCGAGCGCGGCGAGCGCCTCGGTCACCCGGTCGGAGATCATCCGCTCCACCCGGGCGGTGGCGCCGGTGTCCCGGACCACGTCGGCCAGCCGGTCCACCTCGTGTGCCGCGGTGACCGAGCCGGCCCGCTCCAACGCGCGACGCTGCGCCGGGTCGGCGAGCTGCCGGGCCAGCATCAGCAGCGCTGTCGGCTTGCCGGTACGCAGGTCGTCGCCGGCCGGCTTGCCGGTGGTCTCCGGGTCGCCGTAGACGCCCAGCAGGTCGTCGCGGAGCTGGAACGCCTCGCCGACGGCCAGCCCGTACCGGGTGTACGCGGCGATGAGCGGGTCGTCCGCGTCGGTGCCGGCCAGGCAGGCGCCGAACAGCAGCGGACGCTGGACGGTGTAGCTGGCGGTCTTGTACCGGGCCACCCGCAGCGCCCGGTCGACGGTCCAGCTCGCCGAGTCGTTCTCGCCGAGCACGTCGAGGAACTGCCCGGCGACCGTCTCGACCCGCATCTGGTCGTAGCAGCGGCGTACGTCGAGCAGCCGGTCCGCCGGGACCGCCGCGTGTGCCATGAGCCGGTCGGCCCACACCATGCACAGGTCGCCGATGAGGACGGCGACGGCTTCGCCGTACCGGTCGGGGTCGCCCGTGTGTCCGGCGGCCCGGTGCCGGGCGGCGGCGGCCCGGTGCGCGGTGGGTAGCCCGCGCCGGGTGTCGGAGGCGTCCATCACGTCGTCGTGGACCAGCGCGAACGTGTGCAGGAGTTCGAGCGCGGACAGCGCGGGGAGCACCGAGCTCAGTGGTTCCTCGCCGCCGACCACACCCCGCCATCCCCAGTACGCGAACGTGGGGCGGACCCGTTTGCCGCCGGCCAGCACGCAGTCACGTGCCGTCGCGGCGAAACCACCCATCGCTGCGTCGATCTCGGTGAGCGATTCGACTTCCGCGGCCAGGAACGCCGCCAGCGTCTCGTCGACCCCTTTGATCAGGTCTTTCGTGAACGCGGCCAGTACGCCGCGGACCGGATCGTCCGTCGCTCCGGCCTGAGCCGGCGCGACGCGGAGCGCATTACCCGCAACTGCGTCGTTGGCCATGTGGGGGAGCGTACCCTAGGGTTACGAGTTGCGTCGATTGCTGCGTCGAAACTGAGGAGGGCCGATGGACACGGATCTGACCGCTGCCTATGACCGTTGCCGCGAGCTGCACCGGCGTCACGGCCGTACCTACTATCTCGCCACCCGGCTGCTTCCCGCCTGGAAACGGCGGCATGTGCACGCCTTGTACGGCTTCACCCGCTACGCGGACGAGATCGTCGACCGCACCGAGGACCTGCCGCCGGCCGAGCGGGCCGCCCGGCTGCGCGAGTGGTCGGATCGATTCGTCGCCGGGCTGCACGGTGCGTCGGTCGACGACCCGCTGCTCCCCGCGGTGCTGCACACCATCGCCGTGTTCGACCTGGACCGCGACGACTTCGCGTCGTTCCTGCGCAGCATGGCGATGGACCTGACGGTCATGTCGTACCCGACCTACGACGACCTGCTCGACTACATGGAGGGCTCGGCCGCTGTCATCGGCACCATGATGCTGCCGATCCTCGGCAGCTCCGACCCGGCCGCCGCCCGCGAGCCGGCCCGCCAGCTCGGCTTCGCGTTCCAGCTCACCAACTTCATCCGGGACGTCTCCGAGGACCTCGACCGGGGCCGGACGTACCTGCCCGACGAGGACATGGCCAAGTTCGACCTCACCCGCGACGACCTGCTCGCCGCCAAGGCCGCCGGCCGTACCACGCCGCGCATCCGCGAGCTGATCGAGTACGAGGTGACCCGCGCCCAGGCCCACTACGTCGCCGCCGCACCGGGCATCCCGCTGCTGGAGCCGGCCTCGCAGGCGTGCATGCGCACCGCGTACGCGCTCTACGGCGGCATCCTCGACGAGGTGGCCGCCCAGGACTACGACGTCTTCGTGCGGCGTGCCCTGGTACCGCAGCGGCGACGGATGGCGGTGGCCGCGCGGGCGCTGCTCACGCCGCCCGGCACGCCGGTGCGGGTGCCCGGCCCGGCGCTGGAACCGGCCCTGGCCGGATGACCGACCGTACGGCGGTGGTGCTGTTCACCCGTGACCTGCGGGTGCACGACCACCCGGCGCTCGCCGCCGCCTGCTCCGCGTTCGACCGGGTGGTGCCGCTCTACGTGCTCGACCCGGCGTTGCAGAAGCTCTCGCCGAACCGCACCCGCTTCCTGCACCAGAGCCTGGCCGACCTGCGCGAGACGCTGCGCAAGCGCGGCGGTGACCTGGTGATCAGGCGTGGCGACCCGGTGGCCGAGACGGTGAAGCTGGCCCGGAAGGTGGGCGCCGAGGGCATCGGGCTCTCCGCCGACGTGACCCGCTACGCCCACCGCCGGGAGCGCCGGCTGCGCGCCGAGTGCGAGCGGCACCGGATGTTCCTGCGCCTGTTCCCCGGCCTGACCATCGTCGAGCCGGGCGCGCTACGCCCCGGCGGCGGGGACCACTACCGCGTCTTCAGTCCCTACTTCCGGGCCTGGCAGGGCGTGCGGTGGCGGGACGAGCTGGCCGCGCCGAAGCGGGTCCGGCTGCCCGACGGCGTCGACCCCGGGCGGCTGCCGGACCCTCCGAAGGGCGACAGCCCGGACGCCACCGTCGGCGGCGAGGCCGTCGCCAGGCGCCGGCTCACCGCCTGGCTGCCCACCCTCGATCGGTACGACGACATCCACGACGACATGGCCGGCGACGAGACCTCGCGGCTCAGCCCGTACCTGCGCTTCGGATGTTTGTCGCCGCTGGCCGTGGCGAACCGCGCCGGCGAGCGGGACGGCCCGTTCGTCAGGCAGCTCTGCTGGCGCGACTTCTACCACCAGGTGGTGGCCGGTTTCCCGGACCTGTCCACGGTCGCGTACCGGCGCGGTGCGCGAGAGGACTGGCGCGACGACGCGCACGCGTTCGACGCCTGGGCCGAGGGGCGTACCGGCATGCCGATCGTGGACGCGGGCATGCGCCAGTTGCGTGCCGAGGGCTGGATGCACAACCGGGCTCGGCTGATCACCGCCGGGTACCTGACCAAGCACCTCGGGCTGGACTGGCGGCCCGGCCTGGAAATCTTCTTCCGGTGGCTGCTCGACGGCGACCGGGTCAACAACTCGGGCAACTGGCAGTGGGTGGCCGGCACCGGCAACGACACCCGGCCGTACCGGGGCTTCAACCCGGTACGGCAGGCCGAGCGCTACGACCCCGACGGCGCGTACGTGCGGCGCTGGGTGCCCGAGCTGGCGTCGGTGGCGGGCAAGGCGGTGCACCAGCCGTGGCGGCTGCCCGACGAGGTGCGCCGCACGCTCGACTACCCGCCGCCGCTGGAGGTGCCGGGCACCGACCCGGTCTGGCTCCGCTGACGTCGCCCGCGGGCGTCAGCGCCGCGTGTGTCGCCCGCGCACGGTCACGGCCGCCGCCGGCGCGGACCTCCGCGACTCACGACTCACGGGCCGGCTTCCTCGGTGACCGTCGGTGATCGCGTGCCTGGCTGGCACCCTTCACCTCCGTCCCCTTTGCTCTGCAGCCATATCCGCACCGGTTGCGGAACGTGACCAATATGGCTTCGCGCGGCTTTCGGACCTGCGACGAAATGCCTGCTCAGCGCGGTGCTGCGCCGATGGCTGCAGAGCAAAGTCGGAAAAGGGAAGACAGGGCTGCCCGGCCGGCCGAATGCGCTGCGTGACGACGTCCTGGCGTTACCGAGCGTGACGACCGGTTAGAGACAGGAGTGCAACGCCTCGACCAGCTCCTCCACGCGGTCGTGGTCGGCCAGCCGGGCGGTCGCGTACGCGAACGTGTAGCCGCGTTCCGGGTCGGCCCAGGCGCTGCTGCCGCCGATCCCGCCCATGCCCCAGCTGCCGTCCGGCTCCCACTGCATGCCGAGTGTCCAGTCCACCGGCCGGTCCAGCAGCAGATCCGGTCCGCTGTACTGCACCCGCGTCGCCTCGGTGACCAGTTCCGGGCTGAACAGGCGTACCCCGTCCAGGGTGCCGCCGGCGAGCAGGCCCGCGTACAGCCGGGCGAGCCCGGCGGCGGTGGCGTGCAGGTTCACCGCCGGGATCTCGGCGGCCCGCCACAGGTCGCTGTTCACCATCGCGACGTCGCGCCCGCCCGGCGGGTTGTCCAGCGCCCGCGCCCGCAACGAGCCCGGCTCGCCGCGCATCGTGTCCGGCCAGGCCGGATCCGCGTACGACAGATCGGCGCACCGCCGCCGGTCGGCCTCACCCAGCCCGAAGGCCAGGTCCAGGCGCCACGGTCCGGCGATCTCCTCGGCCAGGAACCGGCCCACCGAGCGTCCGTCCACCCGGCGGACCAGTTCGCCCACCAGGTGCCCGTACGTCCAGGCGTGCTCGGCCGCGACGGTGCCCGGCGTCCACTCGGGCTCGGCCGCGGCCAGGTCGGCGCAGAGCAGGTCCCAGTCGGCGACGGCGGCGGCGGGCCGGGGCACCGGGAAGGCGGGCAGCCCGGCGGTGTGGGTGAGCACCTGCCGGACGGTGGCCGGGCTGCGGAACCCCGGCCAGCACGCCGAGACCGGCGCGTCCAGATCGACCCGGCCCCGGTCGACGAGCAGCAGCAGGCAGAGCGCGACCACCGGCTTGCCGGTCGAGTAGACGTCGACGAGCGTGTCCGGTCGCCACGGCCGGTCCGCCTCGGAAGCCGGTACGACAGCGCCGGGCGGTACCGCAGCGGTGGTGCCGCCCACCAGCTCGATCACCGGTACGCCGTCGTGCCACACCGCCAGCGACGCGCCGGTCTCCCGGCCGGTGGCGAACAGATCGTGGAAGCAGTCCCGGACCGGGGTGAAGCGCGTGTGCATGCGGCCACGGTAGGCGGTCGCGTTCGTGACGAGCGCGGGAATTCGGGCCCGGTGCGGTGGCCGGTGTCCCGAAGGTACGGAATGCTTGCGGAATGGCGGAGCCGGAACTGGTGGACGTAGTGGTGGTCGGGCTCGGCGTCGGCGGCGAGGAGGTGGCCGGGCGGCTCGCCGAGGCCGGCCTCACCGTGGTCGGCATCGAACGGGACCTGGTCGGCGGCGAGTGCCCCTACTGGGGATGCGTGCCGAGCAAGATGATGATCCGGGCGGCGAACGCGCTGGCCGAGGCGCACCGGGTCAACGAGCTGGCCGGGTCCGCCCAGGTGCGGCCCGACTGGGCGCCGGTGGCGAAGCGGATCCGCGCCGAGGCCACCGACACCTGGGACGACAAGGTGGCGGTGGACCGCTTCACCGGCAAGGGCGGCCGGTTCGTCAGGGGCAGCGGGCGGCTCGACGGCCCGAACCGGGTGCGCGTCGGCGACCAGGTGTTCCAGGCGCGCTACGGGGTGGTCCTCGGCACCGGCACCCGGCCCTCGGTCCCGCCGATCGACGGGCTGGCCGACACGCCGTACTGGACGAACCACCAGGCCATCGAGGTCGAGGAACTACCCGCGTCACTGCTGGTGCTCGGCGGTGGCGCGATCGGGCTGGAACTCGCCCAGGTCTTCGCCCGGTTCGGCGTACGGGTGACTGTCATCGAGGCGGCCGACCGGGTGCTCGCCGTCGAGGAGCCGGAGGCGTCGGCGCTCGCCGCCGACGCGCTGCGCGCCGACGGCGTGGAGATCCACACCGGGGTCAAGGCCGGCCGGGTCGGCCACGACGGCGGCGCGTTCACCGTGTACGCCGACGGCGCGGAGTTCACCGGCGAGAAGCTGCTCGTGGTGACCGGCCGCAAGGCGCACCTGGAGGAGCTGGGCCTGGACACGGTAGGGGTGGACGCCGGGCAGCGCTACCTGCCGGTCAACGACCGGATGCACGTCACCGACGGGATCTGGGCGGTCGGCGACCTCACCGGCGAGGGCGCGTTCACCCACATCGCCATGTACCAGGCCGGCATCGTGGTGGCCGATGTGCTCGACCACATGCGGCGTACCAAGGGCGGCCCTGATGCCAGCGGCACCGCGAGTGTGGTCGGCGGCGCGGCCGGGGTGGTCAGCGCGGTCGGCGGCGCGATGAGCGCGGGCGGGTCGACAGCGGCGCCGGGCAGCGTCCCGGTCGCCGACTACCGGGCGCTGCCCCGGGTCACGTTCACCGACCCCGAGGTCGGCGCGGTCGGCCTCACCGAGCAGCAGGCCCGCGAGCGGGGCGTCAACGTCCAGGTCGGGTACGCCGACCTCACCTCGTCGGCCCGGGGCTGGATCCACAAGACCGGCAACGCCGGGTTCATCAAGCTGATCGCCGACGCCGACCAGGGCGTCCTCGTCGGCGCCACCTCGGCCGGACCGGCCGGCGGCGAGGTGCTCTCCGCGCTCGTCGTGGCGGTGCACGCGGCGGTGCCGATCAGCCAGCTCCGGCACATGATCTACGCGTACCCGACGTTCCACAGGGCCATCGAGGACGCGCTGCGCGCGCTGAAGTGACGCCTCAGCCGGCCGGCGCACCGTGCCGGCCGGCCCCGTCGGCGAACCGGCCGGCGCCGCGTACCCCGTCCACCGCCAGCGACTCCAGGCCGTAGGCCAGCTCGGTCGCCATCGCCTCCGGCTCGGGCCGCCCCGCGCCGTCCAGCACCGCCGCCCGGTCGTTGCGCAGGCACGTCTGCGGAGACCGGGCGACAGCGGCGCCCAGCTCCTCGGCCGCCGTGCGGGCCGCACCCGGCGCGACCAGCCGGTTGACCAGACCCATCGCGTACGCCTCGTCGGCGCCCACCGCGCGGCCGGTGAGGATCAGGTCCATCGCGCGGCTCTCCCCGATCAGCCGGGGCAGCCGGACCGTCCCGCCGTCGATCAGCGGTACGCCCCACCGGCGGCAGAACACGCCGAGCGTGGCGTCCGACTCGGCGACCCGCAGGTCGCACCAGAGCGCCAGTTCCAGGCCGCCGGCCACCGCGTACCCGGAGATCGCGGCGATCACCGGCTTGGACAGCCGCAACCGGGTGGGCCCCATCGGCCCGTCGCCGTCGGGCTCGACGCGGTTGCCGCGCGGCGTGCCGACGGCCTTGAGGTCGGCGCCGGAGCAGAACGTGCCACCGGCGCCCCAGAGCACCGCCACCGCCGCGTCCGGGTCGGCGTCGAACGCGCGGAACGCGTCGGCCAGCGCTCGTGCGGTCGGCCCGTCCACGGCGTTACGTGCCTCGGGCCGGTCCAGGATCACAGTGGTCACGGCACCGGCGTGCTCGACGCGTACCCCCATGGGCTCAGCATGCCCGCGACGGCGCCGTCGTGGCTACGGTCTATTTGATCGTGCCGGGCCGGGTCAGCCAGCGCATCGGCTGGCCGGTGACGGCGCCGACCTGGTCGAAGTCCCGGTCGTAGTGCAGCAGCGAGAGACCGTGGTATTCGGCGGTGGCGGCGATGAGCAGGTCGACGGCGCCCGCCGAGCGGTGCGTGCCCCGCGCGGTCAGCTCGCCCTGGATCTCGGCGGCGCGCTCGTAGATCCGGTCCGGCATCACCACCCAGCCGAAGGCGGCCCGGAGCTGCTCCGCCAGGCGCGTCCGGTCGGCGACGGACCGGGCGGTGTAGAGGAACTCCAGCTCGACCAGGGGGCACACGGCGAGCAGGCCCGCTGTCACCTGCTGGTCCCACCGCGCCAGCACGTCGGGATCACGCAGGAGCCGGACCAGGGCACTGGTGTCGATCAGGTAGTCGGCCAGCTTCACGAGCGGTAGGCGCCCTTGTCGAGCAGTTCGTCGAAGTCACCGGTCTGCCCGCGCTCGGCCAGTTCCGCCAGCGCGCGGGCGCGGCGCAGTCTTGCCGCGCCCTCGCGGAGCGCGACGTTCACCGTGTCCTTCTTGGTCTTCGTGCCGTACGCCTCGGCGGCATCCGCCAGCGCCTCGTCGTCGACGTCCACCAGGATCTTGGTCATCGCAGCTCCCTATATACAGTCGGCCGCCCGAGTATATCCAGCGGTGGTTCCTCGCGAGGGAATTCCGGGGCGTCCGGTTTGGGGGTTCTCCTGCCGGGAAGTCGGAACAGGTGCGCGAACTACTGACGAAGCTCGAACAGGCCACCGGTCTCGACCGGGTGGGTGACCGGTTGCAGCGCGCCGTCCAGGGCACGCTGCGCTCGCAGCGGGTACGCGACGCGCTGCACGGCGTGTGGCTCGGCCATCCGCTGCACCCCGCGATGGTGCAGGTGCCGGTCGGCGCCTGGATCTCCGCCGCCGTGGTGGACCTGCTGCCCGGCCAGCGCCGCGCCGCCACCGCCCTGGTGGGTCTCGGTACGGTCAGCGCGCTGCCCGCGGCGGTCGCCGGGCTCAACGACTGGGCCACGCTCTCCCGGGACCAGCGCCGGGTCGGGCTGGTGCACGCCGCCGCCAACACGGTCGGCCTGGCGTTGTTCGCCGGCTCCCTGGCGGCCCGGCTCAACGGGCGGCACGGCCTCGGCCGGACGCTGTCCTACCTGGGGCTGTCCGCCGCGAGCGGTGGGGCGTACCTGGGTGGGCACCTCGCGTACAAGCAGGGTGCCCAGGCCAGCCAGAGCGTCTCCGAGCTGCACCTGATCAGCGACGGCTGGCACCGGGTCGGCGACCTGAGCAGCCTGCCCCGGCACGAACTGGTCACCAAGAAGATCGACGACGTCTCGGTGATCCTCTACCGGGACGGCGACGACGTCACAGTCATGCTGGAGCGCTGCCCGCACCAGAGCGGCCCGCTCGGCGAGGGCACGATCGAGCAGGTCGACGGCCACGCCTGTGTGGTCTGCCCCTGGCACGGCAGCGCGTTCCGGCTCGACGGCGGCGAGGTGGTGCACGGCCCGGCCGCCAACGACCAGGTCGTGCTGCCCACCCGTGTGGTGTCCGGCCGGGTCGAGGCCCGGCTGCCCTGAGTCAGTCCCGCCGGTGCCGCCCGCTGGACAGCGCCCGGGCCGGCACCGGCCGCTTACGCAACCCGAGCAGCGCGCCGATCTGCGCGCCGACGATGCTCGCCACGGCCAGCACCGCCGAGATGGCGAGCGGACGGTTGATGCCCTCCTCGGCGGTGGCCCGGGACGCGCCCGCCGACATGGCCGGCGGCTGACCGACGGGCGCCTCCACGGTGGGCGTCGCGTCGCGCGGCGTGGGCTTGGGCTTCGCCTTCGGGGTGGTCGACGAGGCGCCGCCGCCACCCGGCTTCACCGGTGCCGTCTCGGCCGGCTTGGTGACCACGATCCGTCCGGCGGCGTGCCGCCGGGCGCCCGCATCCGTCGCGCCGTCCGGCAGCGTGATGAGCTGACCCGGGCGGATCCGGTCCGGGTCGGCGAGCCGGTTCAGCCGGGCCAGCTCCTTGTACCTGTCGAAGTCGTCCAGGTAGCGATCCGCCACCTCGCCCAGGTAGTCGCCCTTCGCCACCCGGTACACGGCCGGGTCGTCCGCCTTCGACGCGACCGGGGCCGGCGGCGCGACCCGGCTCGGCGCGGTGACGGCAGAAGCGGCGACCGCCGGTTGCGGGGCGGTCAGCGCGGCGGCACTCGCCGCGGCCGGGCTCGCGACCAGGATCAGCGCGACCGAACCGACGAGCGCGGCTGCCGCCTTCTGCTGACGGTGCATGCCGGGCAGTTTCGGCGCCGGCCGGCGTACCGCCGCCGCGAGCAGCTCCACCACGACGGAGAACGCGAACGTGGCCCAGCCGAACCAGCCCACCACCGCCAGCGCCCGCAGGAACAGTTGACCGTCGTCGCGGCTGGTCAACGCCGTACCGACCTCGGCGAGCGTGGGCAGGTGATCCGGCAGCGGGTTGCCGGCGAACGCCAGCAGCGCGACCGGCCCGCCGGCCAGCACGCCGACGAGCACGACGAGAGCGCCGAGGCCGGTGAGAACCTGGCCGGCGCGGCGGACGGGGGAGCGTCGGGGTGCGCCCATGGCGGCCTTCCCTTCCTACGGTGGTCCGGTGAGCGCCCGAGCGGTCGCCTCACCGGTGACGGTGGCGGTCTCTTGCACGCCGAACAGACTCAGCAGGTTCCGGCTGTAGGTGATCTGCACGCTCACCCGGATCTGGGTCTCGGTGCCGACCACAGGGAACTCGACCTCGTGGTCCTGGACGCCGCCCGCGGCGTTCAGGTAGGCGGCGACCGCGGCGCGGGCGGCGACCTGGTCGATCTGCTTCGGGCCGCCCTCGATGGCCCGCGCCCGGTCGATCATCTGGCCGCCGGCGCGGGCCGCCTCGGCGGCCAGGTTGTCCGCGCGCTGGAGTGTGCGCAGCTGACCCGCGCCGTCGTAGGCGAGACCGATGATCGCCAGTACGCCCGTCATCGCCACGGCCAGGAACAGGCTCACCCGGCCGCTCTCCGCCTCGCGCCGCCCGGTCATCCGCGACTCCGGTACGTGTCCAGCGGCGAGGTGAACCTCGCCGAGACGGTCTTGCCGCCAGGCACGCCGGGCAGGCCGGGCGCGCTCAGGTCGTCGAAGGAGACGGTGCAGGTCACAGTGACCGTCACGGTCGCCGGCACGCCTGCGGCGCTTGCGTACGCGGCGGCGAAACTAGTCGTCGTCCCGGCCACCGAGCCCGCGAGATCGATCTGGGGTGGGCCGGTGCAGTTCAGTCCCGCCCAGCCGAGCTGGTCCTGGGCGGCCGTCTCGGCGGCCTCCGCACCGTCGTCGGCGTTACGGGCGAGCGAGGCGGCCCGGGCGGCGTCGTGCGCGGCCGACTCCACCGCCTCGTCCGCGACAGCGGTCCGCCCGGCGACCCCGGCCAGCACCATCAGCCCGATGAAGGCGGGCGCGAGCACCGCCACCTCGATCGAGACGGAACCCCGGTCCCGCCGCGGCCCGGCGCTCATCCGGTGGTCCAGCGTTCGGCCGGGCCGTGCGCGGTCTGCGTGACCTCGAACGAGACGCCCGGGATGACCGACAGGGAATGTCCCTGCACCGTGCAGGTGACGCCGGTGGCGCTCTCGACGCAGGTCGGGCCGGTCTCCTCCCAGCCGACCAGCCAGTCCCCGGACTGTTGCAGGAAGCTGATCGCCCGCTCCCGGCCGGCGTCCGGCCCGGCGTCGATCGTGCGCTGTGCGTTCACAGCGGTCTGCGCGGCGTTGAGCGCCGTGGACCGGGCCACGAACCAGACGGCGACCTGGATCGAGCCGAACAGCATCACCAGGATCACCGGCATCACCACTGCGAGCTCGACCGGGTTGGCACCCCGCTCGCCCTCGGCCAGGCGGGCGCGCAGAGCGGCGGCGATCCGCCCCGGACCGGGCGGACCGGCGGGCCGGCCGGCGGACGCCGGCCGGCTCCGGACCGTACGGGCGGGGCGCTGCATCACGGGGCCTGCGGCGCCGTGTTGTTCGGGATGGCGTTCATCCAGTTGTTCGCCTTGGCCAGGGCGAGCCCGGTGACCGCCATGGCCACCGCGACCAGGCCGAAGATGATCACCGCGGTCGGCACCGGGCTGTCGCCACGCTCGGAGTCCCGGCGCAGCTCGGCGAGGCGGGTGCTCACCGCCACGTACAGGTAGGCGTAGAGGTGCATGGTCGTCTCCTTCTCGAAGGTGGGTTCACAGACGGGCGAGGAACGGATAGACGGCGAAGCCGAGCAGGACGAACACCAGCAGCGAGCCGGGGATGTCCAACTTGCTGGTGACCCCCTCGGCCCGGGCCAGGTTGTCGGTGCGGATCTGGTCGCGCAGCGAGTCGGCACGGGACCGCAACGTCTCGTGCACCTGGGCACCCTCGCTGCCGGAGGAGCGCATGATGGCGCCCACGTCGCCCAGCTCCGGGATGCCGATGCGCTCGGCCAGCTCCTGCAACTCGTCCCAGGGCGAGTGCATCTGGAGCTGGGCGAGCCGCAGCGCCTCCCGGATCCGGTCGAAGACCCAGCCGTCGCAGACCGCCGCCGCGCGCTCCAGCGACTGCACCGGGCCGTGCGCGGCGGACAACTGCAACGCCACCAGGTCGAGGTAGGTGCAGACCGCCTGCCGGAACTCGTCCCGGGCGGCGTCGGCCTTGGCGAGTACCGCGCGGTGCGCGAGCAGTCCGGCACCGAGCGCCAGGCCCAGGCTGGCCACCACCGGTACGGCCACCGGCAGTGCCACCCCGCCGACGAAGAGCACCGCCGAGGCGACCGCCGGGGTGGCGAAACCGATGAGTGCGGACAGCAGCACCGACAGCGCGTACTGCTCGGGGGTGCGGTCGAGCAGGGCGAGTTGCCGGTGCGGCGGGCGCAGCCAGCGGGCGAACCCGCCGAGCCAGTCCGGCCCGGCGCCGGCGGCCGGGGCCTGCCCGGGCGGCTGGTGCAGCCGGCGCAGCGCCGGACCGAGCGCCGGAGTGGCCGGCAGCGCCTCGCGGACGACGAGGAACAGCCCGAGCCCGACCGCGCACCCGCCGAGCACCCCGATCGCCATCTGCCAGTTGAGTGCACTCACGCGATCGCCTCGTCCAGGTCGGGCGCCGGGAGGAAGCGCGCGGGCCGGGGCGGCTGGCTCATCGAACGCACCCAGACCAGCAGGCCGACGAACGCCGCGCCGAGCACCGCCATCACGAGCTGACCGGTGACCGTCCCGTACGGACGGATGTAGTCGCTGTTCACCAGCCCGTACGCGAGCGTCGCCAGCGTCATGCCGGTGAGGAAGCGGACCGCGAACCGGGGCTGGGTGCGCTTCGCCTCGACCTCGCGGCGGGTCGCCACCTCGGCCGACGCGGCGGTGGCGATCGACCCGAGCACGTCACCGAGGCGCTCTCCCCGGTCCGTGAGGTGCAGGATCAGCGCGGCCACCACCTGGTCGGCGACCGGGTCGGCGATCTCGTCGGCGAAGGCGAGCAGGGCGGAGCGGGCCAGCCAGCCGGCCTGGAGGCGGGCCGCGAGTGTGCGTACCTCCTCCTGGATCTCCTCCGGCGCGGTGGCGATGGTGCCGATGATCGCCTGCTGGAGTCCCTGACCGGTGGCCGAGATGTCCTTGAGCCGGCGGGTCCACTCGCCTACGGCTTCGACCCGGGCGATGGCCCGCTGCTCGGCCCGGCCCACCGCGAACAGCCACGGCACGCCCGGCACCGCGAGCGCCACCAGCAGGCCGACCACCGGCAGCCCGGTGAGCAGGAACGCCGCCGCCCCGGCGACCACAGCGGCACCGAGCAGGAGCTGGTAGCGGCGCTGGTCGGCGCGGCTCGCACCGGAGCCGGTCCAGAGCCGGCTCAGGCCCGGCCCGGTACCTGGTGCCGGACCCGGCGGGCGGGTGCCGACGAGCGCGACGACTGTCAGCACCAGCCCGGCCACGCACGCGGCGCCGGAGACCAGGGCGATCAGTTCGATCTGCGTCACGCCGGGCCTCCGTTCGGCCGTGCCCCGAGGCGGGTGTGCCGGGGCCGCCGCCACGCGCCCATGCCCGCCTCGACGAACCGGGTGAGCAGGCGGGCGTCGTAGCCGACGCGCAGCAGTTGGTCGCGGATGCGTTCGGGCAGGTGGCGGGGGACCGCACGGCCGTCCGGCCCGGGGCCGAAGACGGTCGTCGTGGTGATCCGGTTGCCCTCGCCGACGCCGATGACCTCCTCGACGTGCGAGACGAACCGGTGCTTTCGGCCGCCGATCGCTGTCTCGTCCTCGACCGTCACGTAGACGATCAGGTCGAGCGCGTTACCGGCCATCCGGCGGGCCTGGTCGACAGTCATCTCCCGGCCGTGGGACAGCGCCAGCTCGATGATGCGTTCGCTCACCCCCGAGGGGGTACGCGCGTGGATGGTGCACATCGACCCGCGGCTGGTGGTCATCGCCTGGAGCATCGGCACGATCTCCCGGGACCGCACCTCGCCGACGATGATCCGCAGCACGCCCATGCGCAGCGACACCGGGATCAGGTCGGCGATGCTGACCTCACCCGCCGGCCGCCCGTCCGCGCCGCGCTCGCCGTGCCCCTCCCGGGACTCGAAGCTCATCACCGCCCGGTGCTTGTGCCCGCGCCGGGCCGGCAGCAGCTCCCGGCTCTCCTCCAGCAGCACGTACGGCTCGTCGGCCGGGATCTCGTCCATCAGCGCGCGGATGACTGTGGTCTTCCCGGCCCCGGCGAGCCCGGCGACCATGATGTTCAGCCCGGCCCGCATGGACGCGCGGAGGAAGTCGCGCAGCAGCGGGTCGATCATCTCGTCCAGGTCGGGCCGGCTTCCGGCGATGTCCTCCAGGCTCACTTCGAGCGTGTTGTGCTTGCGGATCACCGCGTACGGGCGGTGGCTGACCAGGAACACGGCGGCGAGCCGGCTGCCGTCGGGCAGTTGCAGGTCGAGCGTGGGCTTCGAGGTGGACAGTGACCGCTCGGTGGCACCGGCCCGGCGGGCCGCCGCCTGGAGGATCTCCACCAGTTCGTCGTCGGTCTCGGCGATCGGCTCGGCCCAGTCGACGCCGCCGCCGTGCCGGGTGATGCGCACCTGGTCGCACCCGAGGATGTGCACCTCCTCGATGCTGTCGTCGACGAGCAGCGTCTGGAGCCGGCCCAGCCCGACGAGTTCGGCTGTGACCTGGTCGAGCAGCAGCCGTTCCTCGTCGGCGGCCATCGGGGTGCCGGACCGGCGTACCGAGTCGGCGTACGCGGACACCACGGCCACCGCCAGCCGGGCGCGCTCGACCTCCTCGGCGTCGGCGTCGAACTCGCGTCCGCGCTGCCAGTGGGTGAGCCGCTCGCTCAGTTCCCGGCGCAGTTCGCGGACCACCGCGAAGTCGACCCGGGGGCGTGGCGGCGCCGCCGGCGCGGCGGGCATCGGACCGGGTACGTGGTGCCGCCCGTTCGGCGGGGTCAGCGGCGGGACAGTGGAGACGACGCCCGGCTGCTGGACGCGCGGGTCGTGGGAGACCGGCTCAAACCGCACCGGACACCCCCGGCACGCTCGGCGCGGTCACCGCGCGCGGTGTGGCCGCCCCGGGCCAGGCCAGCCGGGCGCGCCGCCGGTCCAGCAGCGCCCGTACCGGCACCTCCAGGGCGCCGGCCGCGCGCATCAGCGGCCGGTTCGCCCGTACGGTGCCGCCGTGGGCGAGCACCTCGGCGGTACGCGGGTCGTGCGGCAGGCGGGCGATCACCGGCAGCCGCAGCGCCTTGCTGATCTCGCTGGTCCCGTGTCCGTCCCCGACCACCAGGAGGCGCAGCGTGCCGGGCGGTACGCGGTGCTCGGTGAGGTCCCGCTCGATCGCGCGGGCGGTGGCCCGGGTGGCGGAGAGGTCGGGCAGGTGCGCGCGGGTGACGAGCAGCACCACCGCGGCGGCCCGCAGCAGCGGCCACGGTGGACCGCCCACCGCCAGCCGGCCACAGTCGACCAGCACGTCGTACGGCGGGTCACCCCGCTCCAGTCCGGTGAAGTAGTCGGCGAAGCGCTGCCAGAGCGGGATCACGCTGCCGGCCTGGGCCGGTTCCACCACGCCCGGCAGCAGCAGCCGCTCGCGGCGGGGCGCGTCCAGGTCGACCAGCTGGGACCAGAACGCGTGCTCCAGGCTGCCGTCGCGCAGCTCGCCCACCGCCAGCTCACCGATGCCGCGCGGGCCGTCCAGCGCCCCGCCGAGGTATCCGGCGAGGATCGAGCCGCCCGCCGGGTCGCACTCGGCCAGCACGAGCCGCCGGTGCCAGCTCAGCGCGGCGGCGAGCGCGGCGGTGGTGACGCCCGGCGAACCCTTCGCCGAGACCAGGGCGATGATCGCCATCAGGCCGCCTCGGTGAGCACGAGCGCGATCCGGTCGTCGGCGGCGAGCGCCACGACAGCGGGCACGTCCCGTACGGCAAGCGCCAGGTAGACCACCACGTCACCGTTCTGCGGCGTGGCGGTGTCGATCACGGTGCCCTCGAACCGGGTGCCACCGCCACGGGACGCCTCCGAACCGCCGCCGGTGGCGTTCGACGGCGTGCTGACCAGCAGCACCTTGTCGCCGGGGTGCAGCTTGCGGGCCGGCACCTGCTCGGGTTCGAGCCCCAGCGCGATCTGCTGCTGACCGGCGCCCAGCAGCGGGGCCTCGGTGAGCTGCGCCTCGGTGAGCAGCGTGCCCGGGGTGAGGCGGACGGCCGCCCGCAACCCCAGCACCTCGTCCATCCGGTCGGCGGGGACCGGCCGGAGTTCCCGGCCGCCGGAGACGCGTACCGGCACCAGGTCGTCGGCGCTCAGTTGCTGTCCCACGTCGACCTGCCGGGCCACCGCCAGGTACGTGCCGGTGGAGCGGACCGAGGTGACCGCGAACGCGGCGCCCAGACCGCCGAGGGCGATCAGCAGGACCGCCAGGCCGAGCAGGCCGGGGCGGACGCGTCGTTGCCGGACCACCTTCGGCGGCGCGACCGGCGCCTCCACCGGGGTTCCGTTGCGGGCTGCCACGACACTCATCGGGTCACCACCTGAAGCTCGTTGATCTGTACCGTGACGACGCCGCTGGACCGGCTCTGGGCGATCACGCCGCTCTCGCCGCCGCCGGACCACTCGACGGTCCAGAACGTCGTGGCGCTCACCTCGTAGGTGCCGGCCTCCGGGTAGCCCTGGTCGAGGCCGCAGTCCGGTGAGGTGGAGCCGGCCCTCGGCCCGTCGGCCCGGTACGGCGTGCCCGGCCCGTCGCAGGTGACGTCGATGTCGTCGGACATGTGCCAGACGATCCGGTCCACCTTCGCGGTGATCTCCACGGTCAGTCCCCGGTCGGAGGCGGACGCGGACAGCGGCCCGAAGTACGCCGCGCCGGGGCTGGCCCACATCCAGACGGGCAGCCCGACCAGGCCGGGGCCCTGGCTGCGCCGGGGCGCCACGGCGGCCCGGGGCGGGAGCAGCGAGATCGAGGCCAGCGCGCGGCGGGCCAGCTCCTCCGGGTCCGGCGGTGCGCCGTAGCCGGGCGGCGGCGCGTCGAGAAGCGCCCGGCGCAGGCTGCCGAGGTCGCCGCCGTTGCAGGTGAGCTGGTACCACTGCTTGCCGGGAGGCGCTTCTCCCTGCGGCTCCTCGAGCTTGTAGTAGCAGCCGTCGGCGTTGTTGAACCAGCCGAGAACCGGGTGGTAGCAGGGGATGGCCCGGCCGTTCCACTGGCACTTCGGGGTGCTGCCGCCCCCGCCGCCGTTGTCCCCGCCGCCACCCGGCCCACCCGGTCCGCCCGGTCCGCCGGGGGTGCCGGGGTCGTCGTCCCAGACGTCGCAGTCGGTCTGTTCCGGCGGGCACGAGCCGCCCGGGTCGGCGGCGCGGGCTGGTGCGCCGGTGAGCGTCAGCAGGGCGGCCAGGCCGGCGGCGAGCAGCAGCCGGCGGAGCGTCCCGGCCCGGGCCGGCCGGGCCGGGACACCCCTTCCTCCCCAGGTCAGCACGGCTGGTCCTGGTGCGCGGCGCCGCCGTTGACGCGCCACCGGCCGTCCGGGTACCGGACCGCCGTGGCGGTGGCCAGGTAGCGCCCGCCGCGCGTGCCGGGTACGGCCCTGCGGTCCTTGGCGTAGACGAGCCGGTAGCCGCTCGCGTCCAGGCAGTCCTGGATCTCGACGGTGGGCGGGCGCGCGGTCAGGTCGACCGACACGACCTCGGGGTCGGAGAGCAGTTTCCCGGTACGCATCGCGCCGTGCTCCTTCGCGTCGAGAATCGCCATTCGGACCCGGGTCAGCAGCGGATCAGCCAGAAAACGGGTCAGAGCGGGATGGGACGGATCGCTGCGCGCACTGGCTGCCCGGGACGCGTCGAGATAGCCGGAATAGGCGGCCAGGGCCGCTTTTCCGGCCGCGTTCTCCTCGGCGCTGGAATGGGCGGCGGGTGCGGCGGCGCGGCCGGTCAGCGGACGGGTGGCCGCGTCCGGCTCGGTGCCGCAGCCGGTCGAGCCGACCACCAGCACGACGCTGAGCAGGAAGATTTCCCATCGGCGGGATTGCCGTGTGCGCAACGCCGATCCCTCCTCGGTGCCGGCCCGGGGCGATCACGCCGACCCGCTCCGGGCATGCGGAAGCGCGCCCGGAACTGTCACTCCGGGCCCCCGTCGCCATCACTTGTATTGACCTGTACTGATCGCTGCGGATTCTGTGCCCTGACTCCTCCGACGCCAATTGATCGGGGGTTGCGTCGTACCCAAGGGGCGAGCATAGGCTCACGTCCGCCGATGCAACAGAGGCAATTCACGTGAACACGGTGAGTGAAGACGGGAGGTGGTGGCCGGTGTGTGTCACCACGGTGACGAGCGGGCTTCGGCGGGGTTCCGGGCCGGCTGGTGTGTGCTCACCCGTACGCCCCGCGGCGGTGGCGACGGGCCGCCGGTATGGGTGGGGAGCGTGCCGCTCGTCCGATCCGTCCCGCCGGTCCGGCAGGGCTCACGCCGTGGCTCGTCCCGGCCGGTCGCGCGTCGCGCCGCACGCCGCCGCGGGCTTCCCCCGTCACATCCGCGCGATCGATACATCACTCTGCGTGCTCCACGACGGAACGCACGGCGACCGGACGGGGGATCCGGCATGACGGCTGAACGGGTGCGGCGTACCGGACCGGTGGCCGATGCCCGCCGTCCGAGCGCCCGGCTGGCCGCCGCCCTGACTGTCGTACCCCTGCTCCGGCTGGCGGTGGCGCGCTACGCCGTACCGCCGGGGTGTCCGGACCGGACGGCGTGCGACGGCTGCGGCGCCCCGATCGGGCTGGACCGGCCGCTGCCGGCGCTCGGCCCGGCGGCCCGGTGCCCGGCCTGCCGGGCCCGGGTCGGCGCGGCGCCGGCGGCGGTGGAGGTGGCGTTGCTGCTCGCGGTGGCCGTGCCGGTGTTCGCCGGCGGCGCGCCCGCCGCGCGGCTGGCGCTGGCGTGGTGGCTGGTCTGGGCGGTGCCGATGACGATCGTCGACGCGATGGCGCACCGCCTGCCCGACCGGCTCACCTGGCCGGCCGCCGCCGGCGTGTGGGCGCTGCTCGGGGTGGCCGCGCTGACCGGCCCGGGCGTCGACCCGCTGGTACGCGCCGTCCTGGCCGCCCTGGCGCTCGGCGGCGGCTTCGCCGCGACCACGCTGCTGTTCGGGCGGCGCGGCTTCGGTCTCGGCGACGCCAAGCTGGCGCTCGGCGCGGGCGCGTTGCTCGGCTGGTACGGCTGGCCGGTGCTGGTGGCCGGGCTGGTGCTCGCGCTCCTCCTCGCCGGGTCGGCCGGGGTGGCGCTGCTCGCCGCGCGGCGGGTCCGCTGGTCCGGGCACCTGCCGTTCGGGCCGTTCCTGGTGCTCGGCACCGCCGCCACCCTGGTGCTCGTCACGGTGTGATCGGCCACCCGCAGGTGCGGGCGGGTTCGCCACGGGTATCGGAGTCCCAGCCACCTCCCAGCCGGGTCTGGTTCGGTGGCGGTCCAGGCTTCGGACTCGGGAGGGCACGTGCCGCACGGCGACGACGGTTGGCGGATCCGGCGCACGAGCGCGGACCTGGACCGGCTGGGCGAGACCGAGTCCGTCTTCGCGCTCGCCAACGGCTGGGTGGGCTGGCGCGGGACGCTCGACGAGGGCGAGCCCTGCGGCATGCCCGGCAGCTACCTCAACGGGTTCCACGAGCAGCACGAGCTGACCTACCCGGAGAGCGGATACGGGTTCCCGGAACGCAGCGACACCGTGATCAGCGCGCCGAACGCCGCCCTGATCCGGCTGTGGGTAGACGACGAGCCGCTGGACCTGGGCACCGGCACGGTCCGGCGGCACCACCAGGAGCTGGACCTGCGCGCCGGGGTGGTCCGGCGGGAGACCGAGTGGGTCTCGCCGGGTGGCCGGGGTGTGCGGATCCGCAGCACCCGCCTGGTCTCGCTGACCCGCCGTCCGGTCGCCGCCGTCGACTGGTCTGTCGAACCGCTGGACGAGCCGGTCCGGCTGCGGGTCGGCGCCGACCTGCTCGCCAACCAGCGGGTGCCGGAACGCGCCGACGACCCCCGGGCCGCCTCGGTGATCCACGACCCGCTCACCGGCGAGATCCGCCGCGACGACGGCCTCGACGGGGTGCTCGTGCACCGGACCGGGCGCAGCGGCCAGCGGGTCGCCGTCGCCGTCGCGCACCGGGTCGAGGCGCCCGACGAGATCGCCACCGACACCGAACTGACCGCCGACCGGTTCCGGCTGGCGCTGTCCGGTCCGGTACGCCCCGGCGAGCGGATCCGGGTCACCCGGTTCGCCGCGTACGAGTGCGCGGACGTCGACGGCACCCCGGCCGGTGAGCTGGCCGACGTGGTCGTCGCGGAGGCGGGCACGGCCCGGGACGACGGGTTCGACGTCCTGCTCGCCGAGCAGCGCGCCGCGCTCGACGCGGCGTGGGCCACCGCCGACGTCGAGCTGGACGGCGACCCGGAGCTGCAACTCGCGGTCCGGTTCTCGGTGTTCCACCTGCTCCAGTCCGGCCGCGCCGACGGCGACCGGACCATCCCGGCGAAGGGGCTGACCGGAAACGGCTACGACGGGCACGTGCTCTGGGACACCGAGGGCTACGTGCTGCCGGTGCTGACGTACCTGGCGCCGGAACTGGCCCGCTCGGCGCTGCGCTGGCGGCACGCCCACCTGCCCGAGGCCCGCGAGCGGGCGGCCGAGCTGCGGCTGACCGGCGCCACCTACCCGTGGCGGACGCTCAGCGGCCGGGAGTGCTCCGGCTACTGGCCGGCCGGCAGCGCGGGCCTGCACGTCAACGCCGACATCGCCGACGCGGTGCTGCGGTACGTGGCGGCCACCGGCGACACCGCGTTCCTCGCCGAGTGCGGTGCCGAGGTGCTGATCGAGACCGCCCGGCTGTGGCACGGCTACGGCCACTTCGACGACGGCGGTGCGTTCCACCTGACCGGCGTCACCGGCCCGGACGAGTACTCCGCGCTGGTCGACGACAACGTCTTCACCAACCTGATGGCCCGGCGCAACCTGCGCGGTGCCGCCGACGCCGCCGAGGGCTGCCCGGAGGTGGCCGCGCGGCTCGGCGTCGACGCCGCCGAGGTGGCCGGCTGGCGGGCCGCCGCCGACGCCATGTTCGTCCCGTACGACGGCAAGCGCGGCGTGCACGAGCAGTCGGCCGGATTCACCGCGCAGCCGGAGTGGGACTTCGCCGGCACCGGCGAGGACGACTACCCGCTGCTGCTGCACTTCCCCTACCAGGAGCTGTACCGCAAGCAGGTGGTCAAGCAGGCCGACCTGGTGCTGGCCATGCTGCGCTGCCCGGGGGAGTTCACCGCCGAGGAGAAGACGCGCAACGTCGCCTACTACGAGGCCCGGACCGTCCGGGACTCGTCGCTGTCGGCGTCCGCGCAGGCGATCCTCGCCGCCGAGGTCGGGCATCTCGACCTGGCGTACGACCTGTTCGCCGAGACGGCGTTCCAGGATCTCGCCGACCTGGGTGACAAGACCGCCGACGGGCTGCACCTGGCGTCCCTGGCCGGCGCCTGGCTGGTGGTGGCGCAGGGCTTCGGCGGGCTGCGCGACGACCGGGGCGTGCTCGCGTTCGAGCCTCGGCTACCCCGGCCGATCACCCGGCTGGCGTTCCACCTGCGCCGGCACGGGCACCGGCTGCGGGTCACGCTCACGCCGCGAGAGGCCCGCTACGAGCTGCCGGACGCCGGGCCGGGCGACGCGGTGGAGCTGTGGCACCACGGCGAACAGCTCCGCGTCACCGGCGACGGGCCGGTCACCCGGCCGATGCCGCCGGTGCCCGACCCCGGCCCCGAGCCGCAGGCCCCGCCCGGCCGCCGTCCGGAGCGGCGCGCTCAGGAGGCGGCCGGCGGCGACGACTGAGCCGGCAGGCCGGACATCCGGGCGACCACCTCCTCCAGCGCCTCGAACGCGTACGCCCAGTTGTGGCACTTGAAGCTGCGCAACCCGGTGATCGGGGTGCGGCAGTCGGCACAGTGGACACCGGGGATCGCGTCGGGCACCTCGGTGTTGACGTACTTGCGCTCGCCGAGGATCACCCGCGCGATCATCGTGTGGTCGTGCACGCCGTGCAGCGCGGACGCGACGATGTCGTACCAGGTGACCCGCCGCCCGCACTTCGGGCAGTCCGGCTCGTCGCCGCTGACCCACAGCGGCGCGCCGATGCTGCGCGCCGGAATGTTCAGCAGCTTCTCCAGCCGCCGCACGTCCGCCTCCGGGGTGGTCCACCGGTGCCGCCCGGGCAGTGACGCGGGCGAGTCGTAGACGGCGCGGAACACCGCCGGGCCGACCTCCACCGTCTCCCGTCCACCTGTCATCGGAACCTCCTCGCGCCGGCGTGTCCCACCGTCGTACCAGGTGGAGACCGGGATCGGCTGGATCGTCGACACGACGGGTCAGCGGTGTGTCGCACAGAGTGCTAGACATCGAGGCGTGACGGAGGCTGAGAACCGACCCAATGTCGCCCGGATGTACGACTACTACCTCGGCGGCTGCCACAACTTCGCCGCCGACCGGGCCGCCGCCGAGGAGATCCTGAAGATCTTCCCTGATACCGGCGTCGCCGCGCAGAGCAATCGCGCGTTCCTGCGCCGGGTCGTGCGCTGGGCGGCCGAGCAGGGCGTACGCCAGTTCCTCGACATCGGCGCCGGCCTGCCCACCCAGGGCAACGTGCACGAGGTGGTCCGTGCGGTCCGCCCCGACGCCCGGGTGGTCTACGTCGACCACGACGAGGTCGCCGTCGCGTACGCCCGGCGGTTGCTGCCCACCGACGGCCGCACCGTCGTGCTCCGGGGTGACCTGCGGCGTCCCGGCGAACTGCTGGCCGACCCGACGCTGCGGGACACCATCGACCTGAGCGAGCCGGTGGCGGTGCTGCTGCTCGCGGTGCTGCACTTCGTGCCGGACGCCGACGACCCGTACGCGGCGGTGGCGACGCTGCGCGACGCCACAGTGCCGGGCAGCGTGCTCGCGCTGTCCCACCTCACCCTGGACGGCCTGCCGACGCTGCCCACCGAGCAGGGTACCGCGATCTACCGCCGCAGCAGTTCCCCGCTCGTGCCGCGCACGCGCGACGAGGTGGCCCGCTTTCTGGACGGCTACGAGCTGGTCGAGCCGGGCCTGGTCAAGGTGGCGGACTGGCGGCCCGACGGGGAACCGCAGGCCGCGGTGTCGCACGGCTACGGCGGGGTGGGCGTCCGCCGCTGAGCGCGGTCAGTCCAGGCCGCCGTGCGCGGCCCAGAGCGCGGCGGCGCGGTCAGCCGCCGCCGCCACGAGCGCGGCCAGCTCCGGCCGGTCCGGCACCCGGAACGACACGTACGCGCCGCGTCCACCCGCTGTGGGCCGGCCGTACGCCTTCGCGGCGAGACGCCCGTCCGGCAGCAGCCTGACGTTGAGCGTGGTCAACGTGAACTCCTCGCCGCGCCGGGTGTCGGTCCAGCGCAACTCCTCCGGCACTGTGACGTTGATGGCGAGGGCGCTGACGTCGGGGGAGGCGGCGCTGCTCATCCGGCGATCGTCGCACGATCGCCTGCCGTGCCCTCCCGCCGGTCACCGGCGCAGCGTGGTCTCGCGGGTCATGCGGGACAGCTTCTCCGGGTTGCGCACCGCGTAGAGGCCGCTGATCCGGCCCTCGTCGAGGCGTACCGCGACGACGGTGTCCAGCTCGCCGTCGAGGCGTACCAGCAGCGCCGGGTAGCCGTTGACCTGCGCCGGCTCGATCGACGCCACGGCGGCGACCCGGCGCCAGCCGCCCGCGAGCAGCCGGGCCACCTTGTCGCCGCCGGTGACCGGCCGGGCGATCGCCTGCTTGATCCCGCCGCCGTCGCCGACGAGCACCGCGTCCGCCGACAGGACGCGGAGCAGCCCGTCCAGGTCGCCGGTCTCGACCGCCCGCCGGAACGCGTCCAGGGCGTCGCGGGCCTCGGCCGCCGGGACGGTACGCCGGGGGCGGCGTGACGCGACGTGGGCCCGCGCCCGGTGCGCGATCTGCCGCACGGCGACCGGAGTGCGCTCGACCGTCTCGGCGATCTCGTCGTAGCCGACGTCGAACACCTCCCGCAGCACGAACACGGCCCGCTCGGTCGGTGTGAGCGTCTCCAGCACCAGCAGCATCGCCATCGACACGCTCTCCGCAAGCGTCACGTCGTCCGCGACGTCGGGCGCGGTGAGCAGCGGTTCGGGCAGCCACGAGCCGACGTACGACTCCTTGCGGCGGCCCAGCGTGCGCAGCCGGGACAGCGCCTGGCGGGTGGCGATCCGGACCAGGTAGGCACGCCGGTCCCGGACCGCCTCCAGGTCGACGCCGGCCCAGCGCAGCCAGGTCTCCTGCACCACGTCCTCCGCGTCGGCGGCCGAGCCGAGCATCTCGTACGCGACGGTGAAGAGCAGGTTCCGGTGCGCGAGGAAGTCCTCGGTGGCCGGGTCCGCCATGACTGACTCCTTCGCCGCTCGGGTCCGTTCCCCACCAGACGCCGGCCGCCGCCGCCCTGTGACATCGGATCGCTGTGGTGGGCCTCACCCGGCGCCGCCGTCACGCCGGACGCGTCCCCGGCATCTCGTGTTCGTCCCACCTCCACCCCAGCAGAGAGGGCGCCACCATGCAGACCCGATTCAACCTGTTCGAGAACCCGGTCTCGGCGACGTTCATGAAGCGCTTCGCCGGCGCGGGCCTGGTGATCCACCAGTCGTCGCTGCCCCGCACCGTCCAGGAGTTGGTGTCGCTGCGGGCCAGCCAGATCAACGGCTGCGGCTGGTGCATCGACATGCACACCAAGGAGGCGGTGGCCGGGGGCGAGAGCGCGGTCCGGCTGAACCTTGTCGCCGCCTGGCGTGAGTCGACGGTGTTCACCGAGGCCGAGTGCGCGGCGCTGGCGTTCGCCGAGGAGGGCACCCGGCTCGCCGACGCCCACCAGGGCGTGTCCGACGAGACGTGGGAGCAGGTGCGCAAGCACTACGACGACGACCAGGTCGCCGCGCTGGTCTGCCTGCTCGGGCTGATCAACGCGGCGAACCGGTTCGCGGTGCTCGTGCACCAGCGCGGCGGCTCGTACGAGCCGGGCATGTTCGCGGCGGCGATGGGCTGAGAACGGCCGTCATCGCAGGTTCCAGAAGAACGATCGGACGTCGTCGACGAACAGCTCCGGCACCTCCAGCGCGGCGAAGTGACCACCCCTGTCGAACTCACTCCAGTGCCGGATCGTGTACGTCAGTTCGGCGATCGGCCGGACGGACCGGGTGATGTCGTGCGCGAACACGGCGACGCCGAGAGGGGGCGGGCAGGGCGCGGGCGGGCCACCGAACGCGCTCTCCCGCACCAGCCGGGCGGACGAGGCGGCAGTGCGGGTGAACCAGTAGACCGAGACGTCGGTGAGGATGCGATCCACGCTGACGGCCGATGCCGGGTCGGTCCACTCGGTGAACTTCTCCGCGATCCACGCGAGCTGCCCGACGGGTGAATCGTTGAGCGCGTACGACACGGTCTGCGGCCGGCTGGCGTAGAGCACCTGGTGGGGGTGCCGCTGCGTCTTGAGCCGCATGATCCGGGCCAGCCGGTCCCGGTCCTCGCCGGACAGTGCGGCCTCCCCGGTCCAGCCGGGTGGTGGGGGCGTGGGCAGGTAGTTGAGGTGTACGCCGACGACGTGCTCCGGGGCGATGCCGCCGAGCCGGGTGGAGATGACCGAGCCCCAGTCGCCGCCCTGCGCACCGTAGCGCCGGTAGCCGAGCCGGCGCATCAGCTCGGCCCAGGCGCGGGCGACGCGGTCGACGTCCCAGCCGCGTTCCCGGGTCGGCCCGGAGAAGCCGAACCCGGGGATCGACGGTACGACCAGGTGGAACTGTTCGGACAGCGGGCCGAGCACGTCGAGGAACTCCACGACCGAGCCGGGCCAGCCGTGCGTGAGGATCAGCGGCAGCGCGTCCGGGTCGGCGGAGCGTACGTGCAGGAAGTGGATGGTCTGCCCGTCGATGGTGGTGGTGAACTGCGGGTACCGGTTCAGCTCGGCCTCGGCCGCCCGCCAGTCGTACGCGGTGCGCCAGTGCTCGGCCAGCTCGCGTACCCGGGTCAGCGGGATGCCGTAGTCCCACCCGGCGTCCGGTAGCTCGTCGGGCCAGCGGGTGCGGGCCAGGCGGTCGGCCAGGTCGTCGAGGTCGGCCTGCGGGACGTGGATACGGAACGGCTCGATCACTGTCGTGCTCCGATCGTTGGTGGCACTAACGTTGGTGCGACGAACGATAGCGCAGATCGTTGGGGACGCCAACGTTTCCGGTTAGGCTGGGCACGTGGATAACCCGGAGCCGGACCTCGTACCGACCCGCCTGGCCGGCCTGCCGAGCTGGCTGATCACCCAGACCGCCGTACGCGCCGGGCGGCTGGTGAGCGACGGGCTCGCGGCGGTCGACGCCCGGGGCTACCACTTCCGGCTGCTCGCCACGCTCGACGAGTTCGGGCCGGCCAGCCAGGCGGCGCTCGGCCGGCGCAGCGGCATCCACGTCAGCGACGTGGTGGCCGCACTCAACGAACTCGCCGAGCGGGAGTTCGTCACCCGCAGCCCGGATCCCGCCGACCGGCGGCGCAACGTCGTCACCATCACCACGGCCGGGCGGCGGCAGTTGCGGCGGCTGGAGAAGCGACTCGCCGCTGTGCAGGACGAGCTGCTCGCGCCGCTGTCGCCGGACGAGCGCGCGGACCTGACCCGGTTGCTCGCGCGGGTGCTGGCCCACCACACCCGCCCGCCCGCCTGACGGCTGCCCACCGGCACCGTCCTCATTCGCCGCCTATCATTATCGTTCTCGATAGTGATAACGTCTGCGGCGTGACGATGTCGATGGAGCGGTGGGCGGAGATCGCGCTGCACCCGGTGCGGATCCGCATCCTGCGCGCGGCCGCCGGTGCCCGGGTGACCACGCACGACCTGGTCGAGCTGCTGCCCGACGTCCCGCAGGCCACCCTCTACCGGCACCTGGCGACGCTCGTGAAGACCGGGATGCTCGACGTGGTGCAGGAGCGCAAGGTCCGCGGCGCCGTCGAGCGGGTGTACGCGCTGCCCGCGCACGGCGCGGCGCTGGACCCCGCCGCCCTGGCGACGGCGACGCCGGAGGACCACGCGCGCTACTTCACCGCGTTCGTGTCGAGCCTGCTGTCCGAGTTCTCCCGCTACCTCGCCCGGGAGTCCGTCGACTTCGTCGCCGACGGCGTCGGATACCAGCAGCTCGTCCTGCACCTGACCGACGCCGAGCTGCACGAGTTCGCGGCCGGGCTCAACGCGCTGGTCGGCCCGTTGCTCGCCCGAGGCCCCGGCGACGGACGGATCCCCCGGCTGCTGGCGACCGTCCTGATGCCCGCCGAAGGCCCGATGACCCCCGGCGACACGCACACGCACACGTCAGCGCACCACTCCGACACGACGAAGGGCGACGACTGATGGCCTCGGTAACGCTTGACCGCGACGTGATCGACATCCGGTTCACCGGATGGGAACGCATGTGGGTCGGGCGGGAGCGGTTCACGCTGCGCCTGTCCGCCGTGCGGTACGCCGCCCCGGTGGACGAGCCGATCCGGCTGGCCCGTGGCGCCCGGCGCGGGTACACGGTGTCCGGCTTCGCCAAGGTCGGCGTCTGGGGCATCTTCGGCGGTCCCCGGCAGCTCGTGGCGGCCCGGCGCGGTCAGCCCGGTCTGCACCTGGTGCTGGACCGCGCGGCGGCCGGCGGGGAGTTCGACGAGGTCGTCGTCTCCGACCCGGCCGCATCGCACCTGGCCGAGACGATCGGGCGTGCGACGGGGAGCCGGCCATGACCGGTGACCGGCTGGCGATCGAGGCGTCGGGCCTGACCAAACGCTACGGCGACGTCACCGCCGTCCGCGACCTGACCTTCACCGTACGACCCGGCGCGGTCACCGGCTTCCTCGGCCCGAACGGCGCCGGCAAGACCACCACGATGCGCATGCTGACCGGACTGGTGACGCCGACCAGCGGCACCGCCACGATCGGCGGGCAGCCGTACGGCCGGCTGGCCCAGCCGTCGCGGACCGTCGGCGCGGTGTTCGACGGCAACGCGTTCCACCCCGGCCACACCGCCCGTGACCACCTGGGCGTCTACGCCGCGATGGCCGGCTGCCCGGACCGTCGCGTCGCGGAACTGCTGGACCTGCTCGGCCTCGCACAGGCCGCCGACCGTCGTACCCGGGAATTCTCCACCGGCATGCGCCAACGGCTCAGCCTCGCCACGGCGCTGCTCGGCGACCCCCGCGTCCTGCTGCTCGACGAACCGTCGAACGGCCTGGACCCGGAAGGCATGTCGTGGCTGCGCGGCCTGCTGCGCCGGCTCGCCGACGAGGGCCGCACCGTGCTGGTCTCCAGCCACGTCCTGCACGAGGTCCAGCAGGTGGTGGACGACGTGGTGGTGCTCCGGCGCGGCGAACTCGTCGCCGCCGGGCCGTGGTCGGCGCTCACCGGCCCGCCGACGGTGCTCGTCACCTCGCCGGACGCCACCGACCTGGCCGCCGCCCTGACGGCGGGTGCCGGGTCCGTCGAACCGGCCGGGCCCGGCCGGCTGCGGGTACGCGGACTGGACGCGCCGCGCGTCGCCGACCTGGCCGCGGACCACCGGCTGCGGATCCACGAGCTGGTCACCGAGACCACGAGCCTCGAACAGCTCTTCCTCGACCTGACCACCGATCCGGCGGAGGCCCGATGAACCTGATCAGAGCGGAACTACGCCGGGTCCTGGCCACCCGCATGTGGACCGGGCTGCTGCTCGCCGCCGTCGCGCTCGGCGGCGGCCTGGTCGGGCTCATGGCACTCGTCGGACCGGAGAACTTCGACCCGCCGATGCCCGGCCTGCACACCGAGGAGGGCCTGCGGTCCATCCTCGGCCTCCTCGGTTTCACCGCCTTCGTACCGGCCGCCGCCGGGGCCCTCGCGGCGACGTCCGAGTACCGGCACGGCACCGCCGCCGTCACGTTCATGTTCGCGCCGCGCCGAGGGCGGGTGCTCGCCGCCAAACTCGCCACCCACGCGATCGTCGGCCTCGGCTACGGGATCGCCCTGGCCGGCTCCGCCGCGGTGGCCCTGTTCACCGTCGCCGCCGCGCGTGGCGTGTCGCTGGGCCTGCCCGCCCCCACAGTGCTGGCGCTGCTCGCCCGCATCGGCGTCGCGATGGCGGTGTACCTGCTCGTCGGCACCGGCGTGGGTGCGCTGCTCCGCAACCAGGTCGCTGCCGTGTGCGTCGTGGTCGGCTACCTGTACCTGGCCGAGCCCGTGCTGATGATGATCCCCGGCGTCAACGCGCTCTACCCGCTCCTGCCCGGCGGCGCCACCGCCGCACTCACCGACTTCACGTACGTCGCCGACGCGATGTCCGCGCAGCTCGGCAGCGACGCCGTCGCGCTCCTGCCACCGGCGGCCGGTGCGCTGCTGCTGACCGGGTACGCGCTCGCCGCCGCCGCGCTCGCCGTGGTCGTCCCGATGCGCCGCGACATCACCTGAGCGTCGCTGCTTCGTCGCCGTCCGGCGTATCAGGGCTGGCGCCGGCCGAAGACGATTCGTACTCTGGTCATCCGACGTCCGGGGTCGACGATGGGGGAGGGTCGACGCTGCATGGACCCGGCCCTCACCGATCTGCCGACCGACCGCGTCGTCGCCCTGCCCGGCGCGGACGCCGACGCGGTCGCCATGACGATCGCCCACGGCCACGCGGAGCTGGCCGCCGTCGTGCACCGCCCGGTCTCGGCGTGCACCATGCCCGCGGACTTCGTGCACGCCGTGCTGGACCGGCTCGAACGGGTCGCCGTCGAGCTGCTGCCGGCCTGGCTGCCCGAGGCCACGCACGACGTCCGCCCGGACACCTCCGGACTCGCCGCCGTGCGGGCCGCGGCCGCCGCGCGCTCGCGCCGTGACCGCTACCCCGGTGCGTTCCTGTCCGACCTGGCCGTCTTCGCGGTGGCCGGGCGACGGCCCGGCGCCACGACGCTCCCGCTGCGCGCCCGCGCCGCCGCGTTGGCGCGTCTCGTCGCCGACGCATTCGGCAGACGGAAAGTGGTGCTGCTCGCCGAGCCGGTCCACGGTGACGGCGCGGTGACGGCGGCCGGGGCCGCGTGGCTCGTGCAGCACGGTGGCCCGGCGGTCTGGCTGGCCGGAGCCGGTGCCGTCGGGCTGGACGGACTTCCGGCATTCCGCGTCGCACCGCCGGCCGCGCCCGTCGGCCAGGCACCGGTGGCGGGCCGGCCACACCCGGGCAGCGACGCCGAGAAGCGCCTGGAGGCGGCGCTCGCGGCCCAGAGCTGGGCGGCCGGACGGCGGTGGAACCAGAGCTACCAGTCGCACCGCCTGGCCGCCCCGGTGCGGCTGGATCTACTGTGGCCGGACGAGCGGTGCGTGGTGGAGATCGACGGCCCGGAGCACTGCCGCCCGGTCCGCTTCGAGGCCGACCGGCAACGTGACGTCCAGCTGCAACTGGACGGCTACGCCGTCCTGCGCTTCACCAACGCCCGAGTAATCCACGACGTCGGCACCGTGGTCACGCAGATCGGCACCTATCTGCGGGCACGTCGCCGAGACCTGGCGGAAGGACTGCACCATGGCCGGCGATGACCTGACCGCATCCGAGAGCGCGATCCTCGTCGTGCTCATGGCCGAGGCGCGGGAGGTGCTGAACACCGAACTCCGCGACCGTTACGGGCTGGACGTACGCAAGCCGCAGCGCGACAAGCTCACCCGCCTGCACTACGTCGCCAGCCGCAAGAGCGGCTCGACGTACGCCCTGCAGCTGGACGACAAGGGCTGGGTACGGATGCAGAGCGACCTGGACTTCACGCTGCGGGGAGCGAGCGCGCTCGGCGCCGCGCTCACCGCGGTGCAGGCGCACCTGCGCGATCGTGTCCTGGCCCGCAGCGGCTGTGCGACGCTCGCCGAACTCTTCGCGCTCACCGACGTGCGCGCGCCCGCCGCCGAGCCGGCCGGGTCGCTGGAGGCACGTGTCGTCGCCGCGTACCGGGCGCTCGCCGACGAGCCCGGCGCGTGGGTGAGCCTGCGGCGCCTGCGACCGTTCTTCGCCGATCTGCCCCGCGACGACCTGGATGAGGCACTGCGGCAGCTCAGCCGGTCCGAGGGCGTCACCATCGCGCCGGAGTCGAACCAGAAGACGCTCACCGAGGCGGACACCGCTGCCGCGCTCCGCCTCGGCGGGCAGGAGAACCACCTGCTGGCGATCGGCGTGTGATGAACGAGGCGGAACGGAACGCGTTGGCCGCCCTGCGGTTCGACTGGGCGCCGGTGCCCGACGACGTGTGGCGGCCGTTGCCCTTCCACGTCGAGGGACTGCACGTCCCGGTCCTCCGGGACGTGCTCGCCGGGGTGGACGAGGCCGCGGCGAACCCGCACGGCAGCCCGCTCGGCCTGGTCGTCCAGGGTCAGCGCGGCTCCGGCAAGACCCACCTGCTGGGTGTGATCCGCCAGCAGGTGCAGGAGCGTGACGGCTACTTCTTCCTGGTCGGTCTGCTCGACGCCGGCGGCTTCTGGGACGGCGTGCTCGCCGCGATGCTCGACGGCTTGTCCCGGCCGGTGCCCGGCAGCCGCGAGACGCAGCTCAAACTGCTGCTGCGGCGCCTGTCCGCCCTGGTCGGGGCACCCCGGACGGCGCGCCGGGCCGTCATGGGCGACACCGAACTGACCAAGGCGGCGCTCGACGCCTTCCTCGACGGGCTCGGGGACTTCGACAGGCACGCGGCCCGCACCTGCCAGGAGACGGCACGCGCGCTGGCGCTCAGCGCCTCCGAGGACATCTCCCACCGCGACATCGCGGAGAACTACTTCCTCTCCGGCGAGGAGGTGGCCGCCGGGGAACGCGCGGCCTGGGGCATGCGCCGCGTTCCGCGCCCTGCCCAGCAGATCGTGCAGGACCTGTCCTGGCTTCTCGCCCTCACCGGCCCGTCGGTGGTGGCGATCGACCAGATCGACACGCTCATCGCCCAATTGGCGATCCAGAGCGATCCCGCCCTCGCCGGTGCCGCCGCCATGAGCCCGGAGCAGGCGCTGATGCTGGCCCGGATGGCGGACGGCCTGATGGCGTTGCGGCAGACGACCCGGCGCACGCTCACCGTCCTGGCCTGCATTCCGAACTCGTGGACCATCATCAGGTCCACCGCCGCCGACACCGTCGCGGACCGGTTCCGGGAGACGCCGCCGCTGCGCCGCATCGACGACGCCGACGTGGCCCGGGCGATCATCGAGAAGCGGTTCACCCTCCGCTACCGGGAGGCGGGGTTCGTCCCGCCGTACCCGTCGTGGCCGGTGTCACCGCGCGCCTTCGCCGAGGCCGGTGCGTTCACCCCGCGTCAGCTGCTCATCGAGATCGACAAGCACATCCGCGAATGCCTCGCCGACGACGAGGTCCGGGAGATGACGAGCCTCGGCGAGCCGCCCATCGCGGAACCCCGGGCTCCCCGGCCCGCCCCGGTGACCGCCACCGGCGAGGAGATGGACCGCTACGACGCCCGGTTCGCCGAGCTGCGGGAGGCCGCCGACGTCACCGGCCCGCTGCGCCGCGCGTCCGAGGACGCGGCAATGCCGCCGCTGCTCGCCGCCGGGCTCACCGCCTGGATCCTGGAGCGGGGCGACGCGGGCGAGGCGTTCAGCGTCGACCCGCCGCCGAGCAACGACCCGCCGCTGCACGCCCGGCTGCGGCTCACGCTCGACGAGCGCACCGAGGACCAGGTGCACTGGTGTTTCCGGGCGATCGGCGACGACCACCACGGCAACGCCGCGCTCGCCCGGCTCCGCAAGGCGTCAGTGGCCGCCGCCCTCGACACCGGATCAGGGCGACGGAAGCTGTTCCTGCTGCGCAACCGCGCCTGGTCGACCAGCGCGGCCACCAGCAAGGCGGTCGGGGCGTTCGCCGCGGCGGGCGGCCAGACGCTCGGCGTCGACGAGGAGGATCTGCGTGTCCTCTCCGCGCTGCGGGTCATGCTCGCCGAGGCCACCATGGACCTGCAGGGCTGGCTGGCCGAGCGCCGGCCGACCCGGGAGCTGAAGTTCCTCCAGCACGCCCTGGCCGACGTGGACCGCTGGACCACCGACGCCGGACCGCCGCCGGAGCCCGCCGAGCCGTCGCCGGCCGCCGCCGCTGCCACCGGCCCGGCCGATCCCTCGTTCGTCGTCGGGCACGGGTACGACGACGGGGAACCCGTGCCGCTGGCGCTGGAGGCGTTGCGCAAGCACACCACGATCTTCGCCGGGTCCGGCTCCGGTAAGACCGTCCTCATCCGCCGCATTGTCGAGGAGTGCGCGCTGGCGGGCGTATCGGCCATCGTGCTCGACCCGAACAACGACCTCGCCCGCCTCGGCGAGGGATGGCCCGAGCCGCCCGCGCAGTGGCGACCGGGTGACGCGGACCGGGCCCGGGACTACCTCACGCACACCGACGTCGTCGTCTGGACGCCGCGCCGCAACTCGGGCCGCCCGCTGAGCTTCCAGCCGCTGCCCGACTTCACCGGCGTACGCGACGATCCGGACGAGTTCGCCGAGGCCGTCGAGGCGGCAGTCGCGTCGCTCGCGCCACGCGCCATGGTGACCGGCCGGGCCACCCGGGCGCATCTCGGGCTGGCCGTGCTGCGCAAGGCCGTCGAGCACTACGGCCGGCGCGGCGGCTCCCGGTTGCAGGGCCTCGTCGACACGCTCGCCGACCTACCGGACGGGATCATCGACCTGGACGACGCCGACAAGATCGGCCTCAGCCTGGCGCAGACCCTCACCGCCGCCATGGTGAACGACCCGCTGTTCGGCGGCGAGGGCACGCCGATGGATCCCGGCGTGCTCCTCACCCCCGCACCCGGCAAGCGGGCCCGCGTCTCCGTGGTCAGCCTGGTGGGCCTGCCGTCCGACGACGTACGGCAGAGCTTCGTCAACCAGCTGCAGATGGCGTTGTTCGCCTGGATCAAGAAGAACCCGGCCGGGGACCGGCCGCTGCTCGGGCTGCTCATCATGGACGAGGCGCAGACGTTCGCCCCGTCCGGCGCGATGACCGCGTGCACCCAGAGCACGCTGGCGCTGGCCGCCCAGGCCCGCAAGTACGGCCTCGGTCTGATCTTCGCCACCCAGGCGCCGAAGGGCCTGCACAACCGCATCCCGGGCAATGCGGCGACCCAGCTCTACGGCCTGATGAACAGCCCGATCCAGATCGAGGCGGCCCGGGAGATGGCCCGCGCGAAGGGCGGCGACGTGCCGGACATCTCCCGCCTCACCGTCGGCGAGTTCTACCTCGCCGCCGAGGGCGCCGCGCCCCGCAAGATCCGCACCCCGCTGTCGCTCACCCACCATCCGCGCAGCCCGCTCACCGTCGAGGAGGTGCTGGACCGGGCGCGCGGCGGTCAGGGGCGCAGCACGTAGCGCCCGCGTACCCCGCCCTCGGCCATCGCCCGGTGCGCGTCCGCCGCCCGGTCCAGCGGCAGGACCGCGTGCACCCGGGCCGGCAGCTCGCCGGCTGCGGTGCGGGCGAGCAGGTCGGCGAGGCGTACCCCGTCGGCGCGGGTCTCGATCACGCGGACGGTGACGCCGCGCTCGGCGGCCGGCTGCGCGTTGGGCCGCACGCCGACGAACACGCCGCCGTCGCGGACCAGGGTGAGTGCCCGCTCCTGCCACGCGGCGGTGTCGGCGACCGCGTCCCAGCCCGGTTCGGCGGCGGTGGTGAAGCCGGCGCCGAGGCTGCGGACGAACTTCTCGTCCCCGGCCCGCGCCAGGCCGGTCACCCGCCATCCCCGGGCCGAGGCGAGCGCGAGGACGTAGCCGCCCACCGCGCCGGCCGCCCCGGTGACCAGCAGCCGGCCATCGGCGGGCGGCTCGCCGAGCGAATCGACGACCTGCGCCGCGGCGAGGCCGTTGAGCGGCACTGTCGCCGCCGCCACCAGGTCCAGATCATCGGGTACGACGGCGAGGCCGGTCGTGGGCACGACGAGTTGCTCGGCGTACGTGCCGTGGTCGCGGTCGAACCCGACCACCAGACCGGCGACAGGGGTGCCGGCGGTCAGGTCCACGCCCGGGCCGACGGCGTCGACGGTGCCGGCGAAGTCCCAGCCCAGGCCGGTGTGGTGCGGCTGGTCGATAAGTCCCAGCGAGTGGAAGAAGCCGCCCGCCACCCCGAGGTCGACGGGGTTGACCGCCGCCGCCGCGACCGTCACCCGGACCTCGCCGGGCCCCGGCTCGCGCTCCGGAACGTCGATGATCTCGATCGCGTCGGGTCCGCCCGGGTTGCGGACGACGGCGGTGCGGAAGGTACGCGTACCCATGATGGTGTCTCCTTGTTCGTGAGGGATGCCCTGCTCCACGATGGAGGGGTAACTTTCCTTCGGGAAGTACGCACTTCGGAGTGCGTTGGGTACCCCCGGGTGGGAGGCGCGGACGATGCCGACGCAGACGGCGGCGCAGAAGCGGGCGCAGGCGCGGGAGGAGTACGACGCGTTCCTTGCCGGCTGCCCGAGCCGGCAACTCCTGGACCGGATCTCCGACAAGTGGGTGGCGCTGATCCTGGCCGCGCTCGGCCGTGACGGCCCGGACCGCAACGCGGAGCCGCAGGCGATGCGCTACTCCGAGTTGTCCCGCCGGCTGGCCGGGGTCAGCCAGAAGATGCTCACCCAGACGTTGCGCTCACTGGAACGCGACGGGCTGGTCACCCGCACCGTGACGCCGAGCGTGCCGGTCACTGTCACCTACGAGCTGACCGACCTGGGCCTGTCGCTGCATCGGCTGACGTACGGCATCAAGGTGTGGGCCGAGGCGCACATGGACGAGGTGCACGCCAACCGCGAGCGGTACGACACGGCCGCCCAGCGCTGACCGATCGCGCCGGGATTCTCCGAAACTTTCGGTACTCGTCGCGGTTCTCGTTGCGCTGCGCTCTCACTGCTGTCCATGGACTCCCGCGCTGATCAGCCGGTCGAGTCCATGTTCGCGTTGACATCGACATTGACCGATCGTGCCGTCGCGGATATCTTCCCAGGGAAGTTACCGGTACATCTTCGAAAAGTTTCAGGGCAGTGACGCGGGGGTGGGCGCACCGCCGGCTCCCACCCGCGTCCAGCCGGGCATCGCCAGCGCATCATCGTCCGATATGCAGAGGAGTGTCATGAAACATCTACCGAGGCGCAGCCACCGCATGGTGCTGGCCGCCGTCACCAGCGCGCTGGCACTCGCCGGTGCCGCGCTTGTGGTGCCCAGCCTGGCCCAGGCAGCGGCGAGCACGCTCGGTGCCGCCGCGGCACAGTCGGGCCGTTACTTCGGCACCGCCATCGCGGCGAACCGGCTGGGCGACTCCACGTACAGCACCATCGCGGCGCGTGAGTTCAACATGATCACCGCTGAGAACGAGATGAAGCCGGAAGCGCTCCAGCCCAACCGGGGCCAGTTCAACTTCTCCTCCGGTGACCAGATCTACAACTGGGCGACCCAGCGTGGTCTGAAGGTCCGTGGCCACACCCTGGCGTGGCACGCGCAGCAGCCGGGTTGGATGCAGAGCCTGAGCGGTAGCAACCTGCGTCAGGCGATGATCGATCACATCAACGGTGTGATGGCCCACTACCGGGGCAAGCTCGCGGCGTGGGACGTGGTGAACGAGGCGTTCAACGAGGACGGCAGCCGCCGCCAGAGCAACCTGCAGGGCACCGGTAACGACTGGATCGAGGTGGCGTTCCGGACCGCGCGGGCGGCCGACCCGTCGGTGAAGCTCTGCTACAACGACTACAACATCGAGAACTGGTCGTACGGCAAGACGCAGGGCGTCTACAACATGATTCGGGACTTCAAGTCCCGGGGTGTGCCGATCGACTGCGTGGGTCTGCAGACCCACTTCACCGGTGGTAGCTCGCTGCCGGGCAACTTCCAGACCACGCTGCAGAACTTCGCCGCGCTGGGCGTGGACGTGGCGCTCACCGAGGTCGACGTCACCAACTCCTCCACCAGCCAGTACGCGGGTCTGACCCAGGCGTGCATCAACGTGCCGCGGTGCATCGGCATCACCGTGTGGGGCGTGCGTGACAGCGACTCGTGGCGCTCGAACGAGAGCCCGCTGCTGTTCGACGGCGGCGGCAACAAGAAGGCCGCGTACAACTCGGTCCTCAACGTCCTCAACTCCGCGTCGCCCAACCCCACGCCGACCGCGACCGTGTCGCCGACCGCCGGACCGACCGGCGGGCCGACCACGCCGCCGCCGACCACCGGCGCGAGCCGGATCGTCGGCAACCAGTCCGGCCGATGCATCGACGTACCGAACTCCTCGCAGAGCAACGGCACCCGGGTGCAGCTCTACGACTGCCACGGCCAGACCAACCAGCGGTGGACCTACACCTCCAGCCGGCAACTGACCGTGTACGGCTCGATGTGCCTGGACGCCGCCGGCTCCGGGAACGGCTCGGCCGTCCAGATCTACAGCTG
This sequence comes from Micromonospora sp. AB353, assembly GCF_049538395.1. Classification (NCBI taxonomy): domain Bacteria; kingdom Bacillati; phylum Actinomycetota; class Actinomycetes; order Micromonosporales; family Micromonosporaceae; genus Micromonospora; species Micromonospora sp. AB353. The sequence continues at coordinate 80,896 of NZ_JBMVFV010000007.1, forward strand.
CAACGGGCAGACGAACCAGCAGTGGAACGTCAACTCCAACGGCACCATCACCGGAGTCCAGTCGGGCCGCTGCCTCGACGTCTGGGGCACCGGTAACGGCCAGCAGGTGCAGATCTACGACTGCAACGGCCAGGCCAACCAGCGGTTCCAGCTCGTCGCGACGAGCTGACCTCCTCGTACGGAAGGCGCGCGACGGGCGGGCCCGGTCTGAACACGATCGCCGGGCCCGCCCGTCGCGCCTCTGAGCACTAGGCTGGATCGGAGTGTGCGAGGCGGCCGCGCGCGGGGGAGCGGAGACGGCAATGGTCATCGTGGTCTTCGACGCCGACCGGGAGTGGTACATCCAGGGGCGCGTCTACGCGAACATCATCGAGTCGGTGCCAGCCGGGATGCTCCAGGACGACGACCTGGAGCTGCACCTGTGGCCTGCCCGGGCGATGGGCCTGCTCAGGTTGCCGAGCATGGAACCGGATCGAGCCGAGCGAATCGCGGCAGCGCTCGTCGAGGGCGTGAACCGCCGCCTGCGGACCATCGACCAGAGCGACACCGAGATGGTCACGTTCTACGAAGGACTGCGAGAGATCGCCGCCCGGCACGCCTGACTCGTGCCCGCCAGGTCAAGGGACAAGCAACTCCGCGCGGTACTCGGCGGCCAGCGCGGCGGCCCGGTCCCGTCGCTCGGCCTGCTCCTCGTCGGTGAGAGCCGGCGGCGGCGAGGTGGGCCCGTCCACCCGGTCGCCGACACGCAGGAACTACTCGTTCTGCCCCGCCGGGGTGCACATGCAGAGCAGCCGCGCGGGCTGGTCGAACGAGTTGCGGAACCGCCGGGCGGAAACCGCACGTCGATCAGGCAGTACCGGCCGGCCGTCTGCTCGCCGGTGACCAGGATCGTGTAGGTGCCGCCCGCGATGGCGAGGTGCGGGAGGGCGGGGTCGTCGGGGCGGGCGTGGACGAGGGTACGGGTCGGATCGTCGGACGGGATCGCACCGCTGGCCATCGGCTCTCTCCTCGCTCGTCGGTCTGCGGATCGATCCCCCTCATAGCAATCCGGCAAGCCGCTAAACCTGGCGCTCTCGGCTGCGATCGTCAGGATCCGCCGCGGCGTGCGAGTCGGTCAGGTTCCGCTCGGCGGCCTCGCCCTTCTCGAGCTCTGCCATCGATCGGCGCAGTGCGGCAGCGTTGCTCGGGTCGCGAAGGAGGTACTCGGTTTCCCTCGACTCGCCTTGCGCCGGCGGCACGATCATCACAGGCTCCTGGCCGGATCGAGTCATCGTTTCCTCCGCGTCATCGTGACGCGGACGAGTCAGTGTTCCGTACTCCTGGCGTCGGTAGAGCCGTTTGCCGCGTCCAGCCGAGAAAAACGGCGGTGCAGCACTACAGCTCACCTCTAGCCCTGCGCGCCACCAGTTCCAACACGGCGATCACTGTGCCGGCACCCACGATCTCACCCTCGGACACGAGTCGCCGCGCCTCCTCCAGCGGAATCCAAGCGACCCGCTCGGTCTCGTTGACGTCTACCGGGGCGCCGATGTGCTCCGCCTCGCGGGCAAGGAACAGCAAGTTCTCCGCGTCCGCGGTCGCCACCCACGGCTGAAACGACAGCAATGGTTCTACTGCCTCGGGACGCCACCCGGTCTCCTCCTCGACCTCCCGGACTGCGCACTTTGCCGGATCCTCGCCCTCGTCGACGTAGCCGCCGGGCAGCTCCCAGACCCACCGGTCGAAGACAAACCGGTGCCGTCGCATCAGAAGCAGGCGCTCCTGGCCGTCGAGTACAGCAACCATGGCCGATCGGGGCGCCCGGATCACGTACTGCTCGACGCGGATCCCGTCTGGAAGCTCCACGTCCGCGATGCTCAACCGGGAGCGCCGGCTGCCGTCGACAACCCGCTCACCATGAATCGTCCACCGCGTCGACCTGTCAGTCAGTTCCTCCGTCACCCGGCCAGTATTCGACCGGTGGCACCGGAACGCCGTCGAGCGGTGCCCTGCCGGCTCGACTCGGTCCCGACCGTCCCGTCCTCCGCGCCGGTTGTACGAACCCTGCTGATCAGGCTGACAGGCGCGGCCAAGATCGTGGCCACGCCTCCAGGCGCATGACGATTCGCAGGAGGCTAGCCTCAAACGCGGCCTCCTCAAGCTCGCCTCCTCGGCGGCGGGACCACAACTCGCTCAGGTCATCTTCGATGGCACCCAGTTCGACGAGTCGGTCGGCGCAGTCGAGGCTTCTCTGATGCGCCTCGGCCGGGCTGCCGGAGTCGGTGGCCATCTTGTCGGTAACCACGGTCAGTGTGCAGCGTGCCTCTGCCGTGATGCCACGGCCGGCGGTCTCGACTGCCCGCAGGGTTCCTTCGGGCCCTCGAACGATCTCGACGAACAGGCCGAGCAGCCGCGAATTGCGCACGAGCGGTCCGTCCGTCATCGCCTACCCTCCAGCTGTTCGGTCCGCTGCCGCTTCGGAGAGCACTCTGACACGGAGGCCGGGCTGGCGGTTGGTCCACTGCTGCACTTCGCTGCGGTACCGCCCCGGTAATGGCAACAGCGACCCCAGTCGGGGCCGCTGACCTGTGGGAGAGTGGGCCGCCAGGGACTCGAACCCTGAACCTATGGATTAAAAGTCCACAGCTCTGCCATTGAGCTAGCGGCCCGCACGGCACAGGTTACCCGAAGCCGATCAGCCCGGCGTGCGTCGCGCATCGACCCTCCTACCACGCCCCGACACCGCCGCGGCGCCGCTTCGGGGCCCTCCGCTGCGTCCTCGGGCCGCTACGCTTCGGCAATGTCGAGCTGGCACCGGCACGGCCTCAAGGCAGAAGCCGCACTGGTGCCTGCAGTCGCCCTGGTAGCCCTGCTCGGCCTGGTGGTGCAGTCGGACGGCATCGACACCACCGCCGAACTCGTGGCGCTGCTCGTCGTCCTCGCCTCGTCCGCAGCGCTCTACCTGCGCCGGCGATACCCGGTGGCGGTGGGCGTGGCAGCGCTGGCCGCGGTGGCCGCGTACGGGGCTCTGCTGCACCGGCCCGGGCCGATCATGCTGGTGTTCGTCGTGGCGCTGTACACGGTCGTCGACGAGGGGTACCTCGCGGTCGCGGTGGGGCTCGGCCTGGCTTCTGTCGTCTCGTTCGCTGTCGCCGACAGCTACACCCGGACCGGTGTCAGCGGGAACGGGGCGACGCTGCTGCACGCCGGCTGGCTCGTCGCGGTCATCGTCGGCGTCACCCGTAACCGGCGGGCCTACCTCGCCGAGGTGCAGGCCCGCGTGCTCGCCGCGGAGCAGCGCAAGGAGGAGGAGGCCCGCCACCGGGCCACGGAGGAGCGGCTGCGGATCGCCCGCGAGCTGCACGATCTGCTCGGCCACCACCTGTCGCTGATCAGCGTGCAGGCGAGCGCCGCGTTGCACCGGCCCGATCCGGAGCGGTCGGCGGAGGCGCTCGCCGTGATCAAGCAGACGAGCCGGGAGACGCTGCGCGAGCTGCGGGCGGCGCTGGGCGTGCTCCGGCAGGAGGGTACGTCGCCGAGCCGGCCCGCGCCCGGTCTCGACCGCCTCGACGAGCTGGTCACGGCAGCCGGGCGGTGCGGGCTGACGGTGCGTACCGAGGTGACGGAGACCGGGCCGCTCCCGCCGGAGGTGGATCTGTCCGCGTACCGGATCGTCCAGGAGGCGCTCACCAACGTGAGCCGTCACGCGGGCGCGACCACGGCGGTGGTCCGGGTCGTGCCGGACGGCGACGAGGTGCTGGTGGAGGTGGCGGACGACGGCGCCGGTCCGGCCGGCCCGCCCGGGAACGGGATCCTCGGCATGGGTGAGCGGGCCCGGGCGCTGGGCGGCACGCTCACCACCGGGCCCGGCCCGGACGGCGGGTTCCTGGTGCGGGCCCGCCTTCCGCTGCGGCCCGCCCCGCTGCCGGTCCCGGCGCCACGCACGGCACAGGGGGAGACGACATGATCCGGTTGCTGCTCGCCGACGACCAGACTCTGGTACGCGCCGGCTTCCGCTCCATCCTCGACGGCGAGGACGGCATCGAGGTGGTCGGCGAGGCCGCCGACGGCGCCACTGCGGTACGGCTGACGCGGGAACTACGGCCGGACGTCGTCCTCATGGACATCCGGATGCCCCTGCTGGACGGGCTCGCCGCGACCCGGGAGATCGTCACCGGCACCGCCGCCCGGGTGATCATCCTGACCACGTTCGACCTGGACGACTACGTGTACGGCGCGTTGCGGGCCGGCGCGAGCGGCTTCCTGGTGAAGGACACCGAGCCGGCGGAGCTGATTCACGGCGTCCGGGTGGTGGCCCGGGGCGACGCGTTGATCGCCCCGGCCGTCACCCGCCGGCTGATCGCCGAGTTCGCCGCCCGGACCCGGCACCCGGACCCGGGCCCCCGGCTGAACGCGCTCACCGAGCGGGAACGGGAGGTGCTCGCCCTGGTCGCCGCCGGGCTGTCGAACGACGAGATCGCGGCCCGGCTGGTGCTGAGCCCGGCCACCGCGAAGACGCACGTCAGCCGGATCATGACCAAGACGCGGGTACGGGACCGGGCCCAGCTCGTGGTGCTCGCGTACGAGTCGGGGCTCACCGTCCCCGGCTGGCTCACCGCCTCCTGACCGAGCCGCCGGGCCGACGCCAGCGACCGGTCAGGCGGTGCGCCGGGAACGGGCCAGCGCCAGCCCGCCCAGCACCGCCCCGATCAGCCCGAACGCCACCCCGGCGACCGCACCGGCCCGGCCCTGGCCGCTGCCGAGGCCCTCGGTGGTCAGCGCCAGATGCCACACGCTGAGGACCAGGCTGACAAGTCCGGCCGCGGCAGCCAGCAGGGCCTGGACCCGCCCCTCGCCCGGCCCCCGGCGGGAGCGGCGCAGTGCCAACCCGCCGACGGCCACGCCGGCCAGGCCCACCAGGGCGATGACTGTGGCGCCGGTCCGCCCGGAGCCGCCGATGCCACCGGCGGCGAGCGAGGCGTGCGCGGCCGGGGCGACTGCGCCGGCGAGCAGGTGCATGGACATTCTGGGACTCCCTCGGGTCGCGGCATGTGGTGACGGCGGCAGCGTATGGACGGGCATCGCCGCCGGTCGTCGTACCGGAGTCGTCGATCGGGCTACCACCACGGGAGTACGCGCACCGCCCGCGTACCCCAGGGGTTGTCGCCGCCAGGCGTGAACGGCGGCGGCCCGGCGGTGAGGTGCACGCATGGCTGCCGGGCCGGAACCAGACGCTGTGCGGGCTGCCGCTGAGCACGAACCCCCGTCCGTGAGCGGTTGCTGCCCGATTCAGCGGGTACCGCACCCGTCATGCGCATCGTGATCGTGGGGGCGACCGGCAACGTGGGGACGGCAGTGCTGCGCCGGCTGCGGCGGGAGACGGGCACCGAACTGGTCGGCGTGGCCCGTCGGCTGCCCGGACCGGACGCCGGTGAACCGTACGACGACGTGGAGTGGCACTCCTGCGACATCGGCGCACCGGGCGCCGCCGACCAGCTCGTGCGGATCTTCGCCGGGGCACGGGCGGTAGTGCACCTGGCCTGGCAGATCCAGCCCAGCCACGACCGCCGCACGCTCCACCGAACAAACGTCGGCGGCAGCCGCGCGGTGATCGAGGCCGCCGTCCGGGTCGGCGTTCCGGCCCTGGTGTACGCCTCATCTGTCGGCACCTACGCGCCCGGCCCGAAGAACCACCCGGTCAGCGAGAACTGGCCGGCGACCGGGGTGGAGACGTCGTCGTACAGCCGGGACAAGGCGGAGGTCGAGGCGCTACTCGACGGCGTGCAGCGGGAGCACCCGAAGCTGCGCGTCGTACGGCTGCGGCCCGGACTGATCTTCCAGCGGGAGGCCGGTACGGAGATCAGCCGCTACTTCCTCGGCCCGCTGGTGCCGGTGCGCCTGCTGCGGTACGGCCGGATTCCGCTGGTGCCGTCGAACCGGCGACTCCGGATGCAGGCGGTGCACGCCGACGACGTGGCGGACGCGTACGCCCGGGCGGTCGTGGGGGAGGCGAGCGGCGCGTTCAACGTGGCGGCCGACCCGGTGCTGACGCCGGAGCTGGTGGCTCGGCACTTCCACGGCTGGACGCTGCCGGTGGCGGTGCCGGTGCTGCGGGCCGCTGCGGCGCTGACCTGGCGGGCGCGGCTGCAACCCGTCGACACCGGTTGGGTCGACCTGGCGCTGAACGTGCCGCTGATGTCCAGCCACCGCGCCGAGACCGAACTCGGGTGGAGCCCGAGCATCGACACGGTGACCGCCCTGAAAGAGCTGTTCGCCGGGATGGCCGCGCGGGCCGGTACCGACTCCCCGCCGCTGTCCCCGGACCCGACACTCCCGGGTCGTCCCGCAGCCCTGACCCGAGGCCACCTCCCCGGCCACCCCAACCCCTACTGACCCCGCCCTGCCTCGCCGCCTCGCCCCACCTCGCCCTGCGAGAGGGCGGATGCGATGGCGCCGGCGGAACGGGCGCCGTCGGGCCGGGATTTTCCGCTGATCATGAAGTTGGCGGGTCGACACGCCGACGACGGGACCGTCAACTTCATGATCGACGAGGCGGGCGGGCGGGCGGGCGGGGCCGAGCCGAGCAGCGCGGGGCGGCGCGGGGGCGGGGCGGCGCGGGGCGGGTCAGGAGATCTGGGCGCCCAGGAAGAAGATGCCGGGGTGGCCCTTCGTCTCGAAGCCTCGGCTGGGGTTTCGCCGCAGGGTGCTGCTGTCGATCTTCAGGGTGCCGGTCCGGTTGTTGCTGACGAAGAAGATCGCGCCGCCGCCCTCGTTCGCGCTGTTGTCCTCGATCACCGTGCCGGCGATCCGTACCGCGAACTCGTTGCCGTCGCAGTAGATCGCGCCGCCACTGCCGCCGCCCGGTGTGCCGCCCCGGGCCGGGTTCGCCCCCGTGCCGACCGCGCGGTTTTCGCGGAAGACGCTGTTCAGCACCGTCCAGGAGACACCGATGCTGCTCAGCGCCCCGCCGTTGGCGCACACCCCGCCGGTGAAGGTGCTGCTCACCACGTACACCGGGTTGTTCTCGAACTGGCTCAGCACACGCAGCGCGGCGCCCCCGAGGTCCGGGCCGGTGCGGTCGCAGCGGTTGCCGACGAACCGTGAGTTGATCACGGCGAACCGCCCGCCGCGTACGAAGATCGCGCCGCCTCCGCCGCCCTCGGTCTTCTCGCCCGTGGCGTCCCCGTCGGCGAACGTCAGGTTCTGCACGGTGAGCCGAGGGTGGTCCTGGTTCTGGCAGTGCGAGGTGGTCCAGCCCTGCGCCTCGTCGCACGTGTTCATGTAGAGGATCCGGCGCTTGCCGCCGCCGCTCAGCGTGACAGTGCCACCGCCGTCCAGCACGACGCGCGGGCCGTGCGAGTTCACCACCTTCGCGGTGGCCTTCATGGTGATGGTGACCGGCGCGGGCCCGCAGTCGAAGGTGATCAGACCACCGGCCGCGACGGCCTTCACCACCGCCTCCGAGGTGCAGCTCGCCGGGGTGCCGCTGCCGACGGTACGGGTCGGGCGCGAGGTGTCCACCGGGCGCGCCTCGGCCGGTACGGCGGCCCGGCCGGCCGGATTGCCGGCGCGGAACGTGACGGTGGTAGGGCTGGGGCTCGGCCGGGCGCTGCCGAGACCGGCCCGCCCGCTCGGGGAGGCGACCGGGGCGGCTGCCGGACCGGCCGACGAGCCGGCGTCGGCGGCGGGCGCGACAGCCGGATCGTCGTCGCCGCAGGCGGGGAGCGTCGCCGTCGCCAGGGCGAGGACGAGCAGAGTGACAGCCGACTTCACGCGCACCGCCCGATGCTAGGAGGACCGGCCGCCCCGGCACGACTCCACGGACGATCCTTAACCCGCCGCTAAGCCGCCGCCGGCAACGGGCGGCCACGTGAAAGCGGCACCGGCGACCGGGCGCGCCGGTCAGGCGTGCGAGAGCGCGAACGCGACGAGGAAACCGAGTACGGTGATCAGCCCGACCAGCAGGTGCGCGTCGGCGAACGCCTCCGGGACCATGGTGTCGGTGATCATCGCGAGGATCGCGCCCGCGGCGAGCGCGGTGATCGTCGCCAGCACCTCGGGCGGCGCGCCGCCGAGCAGCGTGTACCCGGCCAGCGCCGCCGCACCGGAGATCAACGCGATGGCCGTCCACAGCCCGAACACGTAGCGCCGGGTACGCCCGGCCTGCCGCATGCCGGCCGCGCTGGACAGCCCTTCCGGCACGTTGCTGAGGAACACCGCGATGACGGTGACCAGACTGACCGGGCCGCCGGCGAGCAGGCTCGCGCCGATCACCACCGATTCGGGTACGCCGTCGAGCAGCGCGCCGACCGCGATCGCCGTACCCGAGCCGGGCTGTTCCCGCTCGGAGGGCTGCTCGTCGCCGGAGCGCTTGCGGTGCCGCGCGCCGTGCCGGGCCAGGAGCACGTTCATCCCGGTGTACGCGAGCGCGCCGATCGCCGCACCGATCACCACCGGCCGCAGGCCGCCCTGCTCGTGCGCCTCGTCGATCAGCTCGAACGAGACGGCGGACAGCAGCACACCCGCCCCGAACGCCATCACCGAGGCGGTCATCCGGCGCGGTACGCGCGCGAAGAACCCGACGGCCGCCCCGACCAGCAGGGCCGACCCGGCGAGCAGGCCCCAGAATCCCGCTTCCAGCCACTCCGGCACGCGCTGGACCCTACCCCCGGGCGCGCGTCGTCAACCGGGTCAGAAGTCGGCGAACAGGTGCGGCAGCTCACGGGGGAAGAGGCGGCGCAGCTCACCGGCCGCGTCCACGGGCACCTCACCCAGCCCGCGTAGGACCACCTCGGCCGGGTCGAGCACCCCGTACGCCAGGGCGGACAGCCCGGCGGCGGTGAGCCGCGCGGTCGGCACGCTGCCCTCGGCGGCGGTCTGCGCGGGCAGCACCGCGAGCTTGCCCGTGGTGCCGTCGAGCAGGTGCCGACCGGCGAGCCAGCGGTCGCCGACGACCTCGATCAGTACCCGGCCGACCCCGACCGGCTGGTCGGCGAGCGCGTCCAGGCTGAGCAGCCGGGCCATCGGCGCGGTCGGGTCGGGCCGGGCCACCCGCGCCTCCACCTGCACGTCGAGGTCGGTGAGCCACAGCTCGGGCAGTTCGTCGGGGGTCACCTGGACGCTGATCCGGGCCACCTGGTCGACGTGCCGGGCGAAGAACTGGAGCACCGACGCGCGGGCGTACGCGTCGTCGACCAGCATGTCGTCGGCGAACAGCGTGCCGGCGTGGTCGTCGATGCGGTAGGTCACCGCGCCGACCGTCTCGCCGCCGCGCACCACGCTGATCAGCCAGCGGTCGTCCCGGTCGCGCAGGCCGACCGCCCGGAAGTCCGGGAAGACCGCGAAGCCGTGGCGTTCGCGCAGGCACCGCTCGGTGTACGCGCGCCACCGCGGATAGGCCGCGCCGATCCGCTCCCAGACCAGCTCGTCGGGCAGTTCGGCGCGCAGCAGCGGCGCGAGGTCCGCCGGGTTGAAGATCGCGGTACGCCGCCGGGGCAGCCCGATGTAGCCGAAGCGCTCGTAGAACGAGGCGCGGAACGGGTGCAGCGCGGTGAGCTGGTGGCCCTCGTCGCGTACGCCGTCGAGGAGCTGCTGCATGAGCGTGCGGACGTGGCCGCGCCGGCGGGCCAGCGGATGGGTGGCCACGCCCGCGACACCGGCCATCGGCAGTACCGCGCCGCGCAGGTTCTGCCGCATCGGTATCGCCGACACGGCCGCCGCGGTGACCCCGTCCTCCTCGGCGACCAGCGTCGTGTTCCCGGCGTTGTACGGCAGGTACGCGCGGAACTGGTCGGTCCGGGTGGCGCCGATCGGCGAGGCCTCGAACGCGTACGCCTGGAGCGGGAAGCTGGTGGTCAGTCGTTCATCGGCGGCCAGCCGGCGAATGTGCATCCGTTCATCCCAACCGCACCCGCCGTGGTCCGCAACCGGAAAGGGCGCCCGCTCACGCCTCGGTGACGTCCGAGATGACCACAGTCACGTTGTCCGGCGCGCCGGCCTGGTGGGCCAGCTTCACCAGTTGCTCGCCGCACTGCTGGCGGTCCCCGTAGGTGGCGAGCGCCGCGGCGATGGCGGCGTCCTCCACGTAGTCGGAGAGGCCGTCGCTGCACAGCAGCAGCCGGTCGCCGGGGAAGACGGTGAGCGCGCCGACGGCGGGTGGCGCGTCGGAGCCCTGCACCGCGCGGGTGACGAGGGAGCGCTGCGGGTGGTGCCGGGCCTGGTCGCGGGAGAGCGCGCCCTGGTCGACGAGCGCCTGCACGAACGTGTCGTCGCGGGTGAGCTGGGTCAGCTCGTGGTCGCGCAGCAGGTAGCAGCGGGAGTCGCCGACCTGGGCCAGGACCAGGGTGTCCCCGGCGAGCAGGGCGGCGGTGAGCGTCGTACCCATGCCGTCGCGGGCCGGGTCCACCGTGATGGCCGCGCGGATGCGCTGGTTCGCGGTGCTGACGACGGCGCGCAGCGCGTCGGCCGCCTCGTCGGCGCCGGTGGGTGGCGTCAGCTCGTCCAGGATCCGGATGACGATCTCGCTGGCCACCTCGCCGGCGGGGAGCCCGCCCATGCCGTCGGCCACCGCCACGAGGCGGTCACCGGCGAGGGCGGAGTCCTCGTTGTTGGTCCGGACGAGGCCGACGTCGTTGAGGATGGCCGAGCGGAGGATGAGCGTCATGAGGACAAGCTTGCCAAGAAGAACGGCTCCGCGTCTCTACGCGGTGGCGGGTCTGCTGAAAGAAATGTCATCAGCTTGCATCCTGGGTATGCGTCAACTGTCCGGTGTGGACGGACGAGGATAGCGCAGCAGGAGGCTCGCGTGGACCTCCTCCTCGCCCACCGCCGCGTAGGTGTGCGGGACGTCGGAGGTCCACCGCAGGTAGCCCCCGGGACCGGCGGTCAGCGGGGCGTCGACCGGCCCGGCGCGGAGCACACCGGAGAAGACCGTCACGTGTTCGGTCACGCCCCTGGAGTGGGCGGGGGAGAGCTGCGCCGGACCCGGGCTGACCCGCATCCGGTACAGCTCGTATGTCGCCTCCCGGTCGTCGAACACCTCCAGCAGCGTGGCACCCACCGCAGCTCCGCGCAGGGTCGGCGCCTGGTCGGGCGTGGCGAGCACGGCGGTCAGCGGTACGCCGAGCTGTGCGGTGATCGCGTACAGGGTCTCCAGGCGGGGGTTGCGCACGCCGTTCTCCAGGCCGGAGAGCGTGGCCTTGCCGACGCCCGCGAGGCGGGCCAGTTCGGACAGGGAGACGCCCCGCTCGGTACGGAGCGAGCGGATGCGCCGGCCGACCTCCCGGGCGCCCCTGTCGTCGGCTGGTGCGGCGGCTGTCATGGGGGCTATCGTGCTACACCGTGCCGTTCCGTAAACGGAACGGCCGGAGGAGGAGAGCATGGGCGGTCGGCTCCAACCCGTCCTGGCCGGCGTGGTGACCGCCCTGGTCGGCTTCGCCAGCTCGTTCACTGTCGTCCTGGCCGGGCTGCGCGCGGTCGGCGCCGAACCGGACCAGGCCGCCTCCGGCCTGCTCGCGCTCTGCGTCGCCAGCGGCGCCTGCGCGGTCTGGCTCGGCCTGCGGCACCGGCTGCCGCTGTCGATCGCCTGGTCCACGCCGGGCGCGGCGCTGCTCGTGGCCACCGGGCCGGTCGCCGGCGGCTGGCCCGCAGCGGTAGGCGCCTTCCTGCTCGCCGGCCTGCTGATCGTCGCGGCGGGGCTGATCCCCGCGCTCGGCCGCGCGGTCGCCGCGATCCCGGCCCCGATCGCCTCCGCCATGCTCGCCGGGGTGCTGCTGCCGCTGTGTACGGCGCCGGTACGCGCCCTGGTCGAGGTACCCCGGCTGGCCGGGCCGGTGGTGCTGGTCTGGCTCCTGCTGCACCGGTTCGCCCGCCGCTGGGCGGTGCCGGGCGCGCTCGCCGTGGCAGTGGTCGCGATCGCGCTCACCACGACCGGGCCGGCCCGGCTGGACGCCGCACCCGTCGTCGCGCTCACCGTGCCGGCCTGGACGCTGCCCGCCGTCGTCGGGCTCGCGCTGCCGCTGTTCCTGGTCACCATGGCCGCCCAGAACGTGCCCGGCACCGCAGTGCTCGCCGGGTACGGCTACCGGGCCCCGCTGGGCTCGGCGCTGCGGGTGACCGGCCTCGCCACCGCCCTCGGCGCCCCGGCGGGAGGGCACGCGGTGAACCTGGCCGCGATCACCGCCGCCCTGGCCGCAGGCCCGGACGCCCACCCCGACCCGGAGCGGCGCTGGATCGCCTCGGTCACCGCCGGGATCGGCCTGGCCCTGCTCGGCCTGGGCGCCGGCGTGGCGACCGCCCTGGTGCTGCTCTCCCCGCCGGTGCTGGTCGAGGCCGTCGCCGGGCTCGCCCTGCTCGGCGCGCTCGCCGGAGCGGTCACGGCGGCGGTCGCCCAGCCGGACGCGCGGGAGGCGGCGGTGGTGACGTTCGTGGTCACCGCCTCCGGGGTGAGCCTGCTCGGGGTGGGCGGTGCGTTCTGGGGACTGGTAGCGGGCTGGCTGATGCTGCTGCTGTTCCGCCGCCGCGCGGTCGTACCCCCGGCGGCCGAGCCGGCCGCGGCGGAAACCGCCCCGTCGGTTCCCGCCCGCTCGGTGTGACAACTGTCAGCGTGACGGACGCAGGAGGCCCGTGAGGGTTCCCGCAACCGCCTTCAGGGCCCGCTTTCACGCGGGCCCTCCGTGCCTCGCCCACCCGGTTGCTCAGCCCATCGCTGTCTGCTGAGGCGGAAGCCGCAGTTCGAGCTCGACCGTCTGAACTTCCTCCCGACTCACTGTTATCGGTGCCGGCCGCCCGATGTGGTAGCCCTGAGCGAAGTCGACCTCGGCTGCGCGCAGAAGGTCCATCGTCTCCTTGTCCTGGACGTACTCGGCGGCGACACGGATGCCGAGCGTGTGACACAGCTCGACGAGCGCCGACACCACAGCCTGGTCCGCCGGGGATCGGCAGAGATCGACGATGAACGCTCCGTCGATTTTGACGAGGTCCACCGGCAGGTACTTCAGTTGGGCGAGAGCGCCGTACCCGGTGCCGAAGTCGTCGAGCGCGAGATGGCACCCGATTTCTCTGATCCCCGTGGCGAAGGTCAGGGCCTCGTTCCGGTTCTCGATCAGCGCGGTCTCGGTGATTTCGAATGTCAGGCACTCCGGCTTGACGCTGTGCCGATGGATTGCCTCGGTGACGAAGGTGAGCAGCCCCGGATCGGCGAGCGATCTCCCGGAGACGTTCACCTGATAGTGGGAGGTCTGAGCCCCGCGGCCGATCAGTTCCAGAGCATGGTCGATGACCCATTTGTCGACGGACAGGATCTCACCCACACGCTCGGCCATGTCGAGGAAAGCCCACGGCGCGACCGGCTCGCCGGTGTCACTCCGTACCCGCAGCAGAATCTCGTGACGGGCGATCTGGTTGAGTGCGAGATCGATGATGGGCTGGGCGTACAGGGCGAAACGGTTCGTCGATACAGCGCCCAGAATCCGCGAACGGCAGCGCTCGGTCCGCTCCCTCTCGGCGGCCGGATGCTCCAAAACCTTGACGTCGGTCGCGCTCCGGCGTGCGTCGCGGGCCGCGTGCTCGCCGTCGATGAGAAGGTCGAAGCCGGTGTCCGGGATGTCGCTGCCGAAATGGACCACACCCGCAGAGATGTTGAGCCGCAGTGGCTTCTGGCGGACGCTGAAGAGATGATTCCGGAACTTGTCGACGATCCGCGCGGCCAGGTTCTCCGCCGTCCCCGCTCGTTCCTGTCGGGCGAGTAGTAAGCCCCACGAGCCGGAGCCCACCAGGCCGCTGGTCACGTCATGCCCGACGACTGTGCGCAGGGTCCGGGCGATGTCAGCCGTCAGTTGGTCCCGGTCCTCGTCGGTGAGCGCGTCAGGCATGCGGGTGGCGGGTTCGGTGGTCACGACGATCAGGGCGCCGCCGGTCGTGCGACGCGCCCTGTCGACCTCGTCGATGACATAGCCCCGGGTCTGTAGTCCGGTGAGCACGTCCCGTACGGCCGGATCGACGCCGAGCATCTGACGGCGGATCGCGAGCCGACGCTGCTCCTGGCGGGCGAGTTCGAACGCGGTGACGTCCTCGCCCGTGGCGATGACGCCGACCGGCCGGCCCGCCTCCGTCAGGATCTCGAGGTGGCAGGACACGTGGCGGATGCTGCCTCCGGGTTGGACCACCCGGAAACCGATCTCGTCGGGACGGCTCTGCTCCCACGCCGTCCTCACCGCGGCGAGGACACGCTCGACATCGGCGGGGTGGACGAGGTCGAAGAGCGTCCGTGCGGTGAGGCGGAGCGTTCCGGGCGCGTGACCGACGATCATGGCCATCTCGTCGGACCAGGAGAGCCGCTCGGAACGCTCCGTCTGGCCGGCGCCGGCCAGCCAGGTGACAGTGCCCCGCTTCGCGAGCTGGGCGGCGCGCGCCACGCGGGTGGCCTCGTCGGCGTCCCAGGTCAGCGGGTCGACGAGGTCGGCATCCACGATGATCTTGTAGCCCTCGGTCAGCGAGAGGTCGTACTGACTCTGCACGGTCCGTGCGACACGGCGGGCGCGGGCGAGTTCCAGAGGGCTGGGCCTGGTCTCGGCCAGGGTCAGGATGTCATCGAGGTCCACGGCCCGCCCCCTGACGCCGGTCGCGCTCCGCACGGGTGAAGCCTGCCTCCTCGGCCAGTTCGCCCAGCCTCTTCTTGGCGGCGGTCTTGTAGGAGCGGACACTGTTCTCGGTCAGCCCGAGAATGCTTGCGATCTCCTGGTTGGAGAAGCCCTCCCGCGACATCTGGAACACTTCGGCGTGCCGTGCCGGTAGCTGGTGCAGCCAGCCTCGCAGCGTCTCCTGCGCCTCCCACACGTCCGCGATGTCCGAGTGGGACGACGGTGGCAGGTCTTCCGGCGCCACCGCGGCTTCCCGCTGGCGCCGATCGTGATCCTTCAGCATCTTGAAGCGGGCCGTGCTGACGATCCAGCCGGCCGGTTTGACGTGCTCGCGAAGCTTGGGCCACTCGACTCGGCCGTGCAGATACGCTTCCTGAAGGGCGTCGTCCACCGCTTGACGGTCTCGGCACGTCGCCCGGAGAATCCGTTCGACCCGGTAGTAGGAGCTCTCGGCGAATTCGGCGAACTCCCGGTCGTGGAGGGCTTTCAGGCGGGCTGCCTCCGCCTCGCGCAGAGCGTCGCTGTCGGTGGAGCCCGGTGTCAGAGCGGCAGTGCCCTTGATGTCGGTCACGCCGCCTCCTCGACGGCATCGGTCTTCGACGCGCTGCGTCCGCCCAGCTCGACCTCTCGATGCCCGTCGCGGTCGCGTTCCACGATCCGCACGACGTCATGGTCGGCCTCCGCGAGCCGAATCAGCCATGTCACCCGGGCTGTGGTGCGTGTCGTCGCCTCGCGTTCCTCGTTTATCCGGGCCCGGTATGCCACATAGGCTCGCACCAGGCCGGCGACCACTCCGGCGACTGCTGTAGCCACGGCCACCACCTGGTATCCGGTGAGCGGTTCCGCCAGCGCTTCGTTCATCGTTCCCCCTCGACCCCCTTGGTTCGCCAATAACTATCCGTGGCGGAGGGTCGATGTAGATACGTGAGCGCGCGCAATGTTTTTGAAGATCAACGATCAAGGCATTCATCTGCGATTAGAGCGCAAAGTCATGCCATTGGGACGCTGTGCAAGCGGATTGGCGAGCGCCTTCTCGGGGCAACTTGCATTGATCATTCATTACCGTGGGTGATAAATGCATCACCTCTGCCGGGGCTCACTCCTCGGCGGGCAGCTCCGCGGCCGGGACGGTGAGGCGTACCGCGCCGTCGCCCACCGTGGCGATGCGGTCGGCCAGCACATAGACCGCGCCGGTGCGGACCAGTTCGGTGGAGACCTTGAGGTAGCCGTCGCGCAGCAGCCGGGCGGCCAGGTCGGCCGGTACGTCCGGCTCCTCGACCGCCGCCGACTCGATCAGCTCGTCCAGGCTGCTGCCCGGGTCGACAGGGGCGGGCGCCTGCACTGTCACCGCGGCCGGGTCGCCGCGCTGCACGAGATCGACTGTGCCCACCTCGACGCCTGCGGAGTCGACCACCCGCATGCCGGTGGTGACCCGGGAGACGGTGTCCTGCTGCTGGCTCATGCAGAAGCGGTTCCCGGGGCGCGCGGGCGCTAAACGGACGGGGCCCAGCCACCCGGCGGACGGGGGGACAGCTCGCGCCAGGTGTCGGTGCCGTCCAGCAGCGCGCGGACCGTCTCCTCGGCCTCCTCGACGCTGGCGTGCTCGTAGAACCGGGAGACCCCCTCGGCGCCGCCGGCCCGCTGCTCCACGTGCCAGCGGTCGCCGTCCACCCGGAGGAAGACGTCACGCCGGGCGAGGCGTCCCCATTTCCCGTTCCACCAGTGCCTACGCTGCTCCATGCCCGGACTCTATCGAACATGTGTTCGATACACGTCGGCCCCCACGGGATTCCCGCGAGGGCCGATCGGTTATGGCGTCAGCGCGGCGCGGGCGGCTCCTGCCGGCGGCCGAGCACGTCGTCCAGGGCGCTGCGCTGGCCGGGCGTGCCGTGGTTGCCGGCGAGCAGCGCGTCGCGGATCTCGGTGAGCAGCTTGACCTCCTCGCTCGGGGCCGACGGCGGCGGCTCCTCGCCGCGCTTGCGCCGCTCGGCGAGCTTGTTCATCGGGTAGACGACGAGGAAGTACAGCGCCGCCGCGGTGAGCACGAACGTGATCGCCGCGTTGACGAAGGCCACCCAGTCGAACGGGATGCCCCGGAACTTCGGGGTCGAGCCGCTGAGGCCGTCCTTGCTGCCGGTGATCAGCGCGATGAACACGCGTACCAGCGGTTCCAGGAACGACTTGGTGAGCTGGGTCACCACGCCGGTGAACGCCGCGCCGATGACGACACCGACCGCCAGGTCGACGACGTTGCCGCGCATGATGAAGTCTTTGAAGCCCTTGAGCATCCGTACTCCCGTGCCCTGATGAGTCTGCGTCGGGGACAACCTATGTCCCGGCGGGCCCTTCGAGAAAAGCACCGGCTTCGATCGCCGCCCGCTGCGGGTCGCCGGCCCGGATCGCCTCGACCAGCCGGCCGTGGTCCACGTACCGCTCCGGGGTCAGCGCCTCGCCCATCGCCTGGGCCACGGTGCTGCGCAGCGCGGCGCCGACCGAGGCGTACAGCTCGGCCAGCATGGCGTTGTGCGCGGCCGCCACCACGACCGTGTGCAGCGCGGCGTCCGCCTCGACGAACTCGTCCACCCGGCCGCCGCGCCATGCGGCCTCACGAGCCGCGAGTGCGCCGCCGAGCGCCGCCAGGTCCTCGGGGGTACGCCTCAGCGCGGCGAGCCGGGCCGCCTCCACCTCGAACGCGCGCCGGACCTCGATCACCTCGGTCATCCGGTCGTCGGTGAGCCGGCGGGCCACCACCGGCGCCAGCTCGTCCGTCGACACCACGTACGTGCCGGAGCCCTGCCGGCACTCCAGCACCCCGGCGTGCACGAGCGCCCGGACCGCCTCGCGGACCGTGTTCCGCCCCACGCCGAGCGCGGCGACGAGTTGCGGCTCGGTGGGGATGCGCCCGCCCACCGGCCACTCGCCGCCGAGGATCCGTTCCCGGAGCTGCTCGATCGTCTGCCGGACCCGGTGACCGCGCGGAGGCACGGCGACGGAATCCCGGGCGGGTGTCACCGGTTACACCTCGTGCCGAAATTCATCCCATGATTGTAGGTTCGAGGTCATGACTCCGCCACCTGCGCCCGCCGCGACAGTGCCCGCACCGGGCGTCACCCCCGCGGCGGCCCCCGCCCCTGCGGCCGGCCCGGTCCGGGGCGGTCTGCTGGTGCTCGCCGGGATGCTGCTCGTCGCGCTGAACCTGCGGGCCGCGGTGACCAGCCTCGGTGCCCTGCTCGACGAGATCCGGGTCGGGCTGGGACTCTCCGGCGCGATGGCCGGCCTGGTCACCACGCTGCCCACCATCGCGTTCGCCGGGCTGGGCGCGCTCACCCCGTGGCTGGTCCGCCGCTGGGCCGCGCCCCGGGTGCTGGTGCTGGCCATGCTGGCGCTCACCGCCGGGCAGGTGCTGCGCGCGGTCACCGGCTCGGCGGCGGTCTTCGTGCTCACCAGCGCGCTCGCGCTGGCCGGCATCGCGGTGGCGAACATCCTGCTGCCGATGCTCGTCAAGCAGCACTTCCCGCACCGCACCGGGCTGGTCACCGGGGCGTACACGATGGCCCTGACGGTGGGCACGACGGTGGCCGCTGCCGCCGCCGTGCCGGTCGCCCACGCGTTCGGGTCCTGGCGGGCCGGACTCGGCATCTGGGCCGGGCTGGCCGCGCTGGCCGTACTCCCGTGGGTGCCGCTCGCGCTGCGGGCCCGCGCCGCGCGACGGAACGCGCCCCCGGCGATGGCCGTCACCGCCCCGGCCCGGGTGCAGCCCGCCCGGACCCGGCTCGGCTGGGCCATGGCGGTGTACTTCGGGGCGCAGTCGCTCAGCGGGTACGCGATCATGGGCTGGCTGGCCCAGCTCTTCCGGGACGCCGGCTACCGGCCGGAGGCGGCCGGGCTGCTGCTCGCCGGCGTGACCGCGCTGGGCGTGCCGGTGGCGCTGATGATGCCGGCGCTCGCCGGCCGGCTGGCCACGCTCCGGCCGCTGGTGCTGTCGCTGACCGTGTTCTCCGCCGCCGCGTACACCGGGCTGGCGCTCGCCCCGCGCGGCCTGGCGCCGCTGTGGGTGCTGCTGCTGGCGCTCGGCCAGGGCGCGTTCCCGCTCATCCTGACCACGATCGGGCTGCGCGCCCGGACCGCCGAGGGCACCGTGGCGCTGTCCGCGTTCGCGCAGAGCACCGGGTACGTGATCGCGGCGCTCGGACCGCTGCTGGTGGGCATCCTCTACGAGGCGACCGGCGGCTGGACCGCCCCGATCGGTTTCCTGCTGGTGGCGCTGGCCGTGCAGACGGCGGCGGGCATGGTGATCGCCCGTCCCCGCTACATCGAGGACGAGCGCTGAGCAGGATCGGTCAGGAGGAGGCCGGGGTGGGGTCGCCCGCGACGGCCTGCTCGACCGTCGGGTACGTGTGCAGCACCTCGACCAGGCCGCTGACCTCGAGGATGCGCAGCACACCGCGCTGCGGGGCGGCCAGCCGGACCACGCCGCCGACCTCGTCACAGTTGTTCTTCGCCCGGACGAACACCGACAGGCCGGTGGAGTCGCAGAACGAGACCTCGGCCAGGTCGAAGACGAGGCGGCTGCGCCCCTTGTCCAGCAGATCCGTGATCTGGTCCTGGAGCTGCGGTGCCGTGGCCATGTCCAGCTCGCCCGCGACCGACACGACGACCACGTCGCCGCGCTGTTCCGTGTGCACCGTCAAGGACATTCGTCGACCTCCTGTGTTCGGGGGAAACGGTATCCCACGATGGGCGCGACGCGCAGAACGGGAGCGGTCACGGGTGCGGTCGATCATTCTTTGCTCCGCGACAAGTACCGCGTCAGCCTCCGGTGATAGAGTCCGCCCGTCCAAATCAGGGAGGTCAGCATGGCGTTGAGCGCCGAACAGGGTGGTCGGCTCGCCCACCTGCTCAGTCAGCACGCGGACCGGCTGACCAACCGCTGGACGGAGATCGTCGCCAGTTCGCTGCGCGGTCGCCTGAGCCGGGCCGAGCTGGCCCGGCAGGTCCAGGAACTGCACCGCGCGCTGATCGACGCCGGCCGCCATGGCGTCTCCGACCTGGCCGGCGAGCACGGCGGTGAGCTGCGGGCGGTGCTGTCCGAGCTGTCCACCAACCGGGCCCGCCAGGGATTCTCCGCCACCGAGACCGCGATCAGCGTGTTCGCGCTCAAGGACGCCCTGCTGGAGCTGATGGAGGAGGAGAAGGGCGACGAGACCCTCCGCGACTTCGTCTCCTTCTCCGCGCTCATCGACCAGATGGGCCTGTTCACCTTCGAGACGTTCGTCCGCGCCCGGGAGAGCCTGATCGCCGACCAGGCGGAGCAGCTGCTGGAGCTGTCCACCCCGGTGGTCAAGCTCTGGGAGGGCGTCGTCGCCGTCCCGCTGGTCGGGACGCTGGACTCGGCCCGCGCCCAGGTGGTGATGGAGCGGCTGCTGCAGACGCTCGTCGACACCGGCTCGCCGTACGCGATCATCGACATCACCGGCGTACCGGCGGTGGACACGCAGGTCGCGCAGCACATCCTCAAGACCGTGGTGGCCGCCCGGCTGATGGGCGCCGACTGCATCATCTCCGGCATCCGCCCGCAGATCGCCCAGACGATCGTCGCCCTCGGCATCGAGTTCGGCGACATCGCCACCAAGGCGAGCCTCGCCGACGCGCTGCGCCACGTGCTGCGCCTGACCGGGGTCGAGACCACCGCTCGCCGCCCGCGGCGGGAGTCCTGATGGAACGGGTGCCGATCCTCAAGATCGGCGACATCCTGCTGGTCTCCATCCAGGTCGACATGTCCGACCAGACGGCGATCCAGTTGCAGGAGGACCTGGCCGAGCGGATCGTCGCCACCGGCTGCCACGGCGTGATCATCGACATCACGGCGCTGGACATCGTCGACTCCTTCGTCGGCCGGATGCTGTCCACCATCGCGTCCATCTCCAAGGTGCTGGACGCCGAGACGGTGGTGGTCGGCATGCGCCCGGCCGTCGCCATCACGCTGGTCGAGCTGGGGCTGTCGCTCAACGGCATCCGTACCGCGCTGAACGTCGAGCGCGGCATGGAGCTGATCGCGGCCAGCCGCGCCGACGAGTGGGACGAGGCGGCCGACGACGAGGACACCGAGACGACGGCGACGGCATGACCACGGGCGTCGACCTGGGTGTGCCGGCGACCCAGGCGATCCGCAGCGACGAGGACGTGGTGCGGGTCCGGCAGTTGGTGCGCACCACCGCCGTCGCGGTCCGGCTCTCCCTGGTCGACCAGACGAAGCTCGTCACCGCCGCCAGCGAGCTGGCCCGCAACACGCTGATCTACGGCGGTGGGGGCAGCGCCGAGGTGAGCACCGTTGAGGACGGCCGCCGGCGCGGCGTGCGGATCGTCTTCGCCGACGAGGGACCGGGCATCCCCGACCTCGACCTGGCGCTCACCGACGGCTACACCACCGGCGGCGGGCTGGGCCTGGGACTGAGCGGCGCCCGCCGGCTCGTCGACGACTTCGACATCCGCACGGCTGTCGGCGAGGGGACGCGGATCACCGTCACCAAGTGGTCGCGATGACCGCCGACGTGGTGCCCGACCACGGCATCTGGTTCCGGGTCGACACCGGCGCGACCGCCGGCAGCGTACGCCGGGCGGCCGAACGTCTCGGCTGGCAGCTCGAACTGAGCACGCCGCGCGTCGCGGACCTGGCCATCGTCACCGCCGAGATCACCAGCAACCTGGTCAAGCACGCCCGCGAGGGCGCACTCCTGATGCGCCCCGCGCGCCGGGGCGGGCGGGCCGGGGTGGAGCTGGTGGCCATCGACTCCGGCCCCGGCATGGCCGACCTCACGCTCTCCTCGGTCGACGGCCACTCCACCGCCGGCACGCTCGGCATCGGGCTCGGCGCGATCGTCCGGCAGTCGAGCCGGTTCGACGGCTACTCGTCGCCCGGCCGGGGCACGGTCCTCGTCGTCCAGGTCTGGGACGGCGTACCGCCGGAGCCGGACTGGGCGGCCGGGCTGGCCCGTCCGATCACCGGCGAGCAGACCAGCGGCGACGGGTACGCGGTCCGCCAGGTCGACGGCCGGCGGCAGGTACTGGTCTCCGACGGGCTGGGCCACGGACCGCTCGCCGCCGCCGCCACAGGTGCCGCCGTGTCCGCGTTCCGCTCCGCGCCGGACGGGCCGCCGGACGTCGTGGTACGGCACCTGCACGCCGCCATGTCGCACACCCGGGGCGCCGCGCTCGCGGTGGCCGAACCGGATCCGGCCGCCGGGATCCTCCGCTACGCCGGGCTCGGCAACATCGCCGCGATGATCGTCGCGCCGGGCGAGCGGCGGCGCGGGCTGGTCTCGCTGCCGGGCATCGCCGGGCACCAGCGCCCCGCGATCCGCGGGTACGACTACCCCTTCTCGCGCGACGCCACCCTGGTCATGCACAGTGACGGGGTGGTGGATCGCTGGGACCTGGACGACTATCCCGGGCTCGCCGGGCGCAACCCGCTGCTGGCCGCCGCGACGCTGCTACGTGACGCCGGTGTCCGCCGCGACGACGCCTGCGTCCTGGTGGCCCGGGGGGCGGCATGACCGAACCCCTCCTGCACCTCGCGCTCCGGGTGGAGCAGGACATCTTCCTGGTCCGGCAGCGGGGCCGGGAGGTGGCCGCGGCGGTCGGGCTGGAGCACCAGGATCAGGTACGGATCGCCACCGCGCTGAGCGAGGTGGCCCGGGAACTGTTGCACGGGGCCGACGGCGCGGACGTCACGTTCGCGCTCGACCGCGACGCGGTAGGCCGCCCGGTCCTCCAGGTGGACCTGTCGCCGCTGCGCCCGCTCCCCGGCGGACGGTACGAGCCGCAGTCCGGTGCCGTCGCGCGTCTGGTGGACACGTTGCGGGTCGTGGCCGTCGAGGGCGATACGGTCGTGAGGATGTCCCGACGAGTGCCCGACCACGCCGAGGAGCTGACGGCTGATCGCGCCGCCGAGCTTCGTGCCGAGCTGGCCGAGCGCGCCCCGGGTTCCGCGCTGGACGAGCTGGCCGCCCAGAACGCGCAGCTCATCGCCGCCCTCGACGAGGTACGCAGCCAGCGCGACGAGCTGGCGGTGCTCAACTCCGAACTCCAGGAGACCAACCGGGGCGTGATGGCGCTCTACAACCAGCTCACCGAGGAGCTGGAGGAGACCAACCGCGGTGTGGTGGCGCTCTACGCCGAGCTGGACGAGAAGTCCGCCCAGCTGCGGGCCGCCAGCGAGTCGAAGAGCCGGTTCCTGGCGAACGTCAGCCACGAGCTGCGCGCCCCGGTCACCGCGATCATCGGCCTGGCCCGGCTGCTCGCCGACTCCGCCTCCGACCCGCTCACCGGCGAACAGGCCCGCCAGGTGGGGCTGATCCGCTCCTCGGCGGGCGACCTGCTGGGGCTGGTCAACGAGCTGCTCGACCTGGCCAAGGCGGAGTCGGGCCGGATCGAGCCGGACTGGTCCGAGGTCGACCTGCGCGCCGTGTTCGGGCAGTTGCGCGGCACGCTGCGGGCGCTCGCCTCCCGCCCCGAGGTGGAGCTGGTGGTCGAGGAACCGCCGGCCCCGGCCACTGTGCGCTCGGACGAGGTGCTGCTCGCCCAGGTGCTGCGCAACCTGCTGCACAACGGGCTGAAGTTCACCGAGCGCGGCGAGGTACGCCTGCGCGCCGAGCGCCGCGGCGACCAGTGGACGCTGTCGGTCACCGACACCGGCGTGGGCATCCCGCCGGAACTGCACGAACGGATCTTCGAGGAGTTCTACCAGGTGCCCGGCACGACCCGGGTCGGCGGCACCGGGCTCGGTCTGCCGTACGCGCGACGGCTGGTCACGCTGCTCGGTGGGACGCTGGAGCTGACCAGTGAAGCCGGCCGGGGCAGCACGTTCACAGTGGTCCTCCCCGTGGGCGGAGCGTGACGGTGGACGGCGGGCCGGTGACCGTGCTTGTGGTCGACGACAGCGGCCCCAAGCGATACCTGCTGGTCAACTGGCTGACCCGGGCCGGCTTCGTCACCGCCGAGGCGGAGAACGGCACGGCGGCGCTGGAGCGGGTGGCCCGGGAACACATCGACCTCGTGGTGCTCGACGTCCGGCTGCCCGACATGAGCGGGTTCGAGGTGTGCGAGCGGATCAAGGAGGCGTACCCGTCGATCCCGGTCATCCACGTCTCCGCCCACGCCGTCGACGTGGTGGACCGGGCACAGGGCCTCACCCGGGGCGCGGACGCCTACCTGGCCGAGCCGATCGAGCCGGAGGAACTGGTCGCCACCGCCCACGCGGTGCTGCGCTACTACCAGGCCCGGCGGCGGGCCGAGCAGCTCGCCGAACGGCTCGCCGCGCTGGCCGACGCCACTGTGGAGATGCACGCGTCACCGAACTTCGTCCGGCTGCTGGAGGCCGCCGCGAGCGGCGCGGCACGGATCTTCAAGGCCCCGGCGGCGGTGGTCGCGGAGACGTTCGACGGGGACTGCCTGGCCGGGGTGGCGTCCGACCCGCACACGCCGGCCACCATCGTGCCGTGGGTGGTGGACGACACCGGAGTGCCGATCGGCACCCGGGTACGCGTCGACGAGCCGGCCAACTGGGCGCTGGCCGGCTGGCCGGACGGCGACACCGTGACGGTTGCCGCGTCCCGGCTGCGCGAGGACCGGGCCCCGCTGTACGTGGTGGTGCCGACCGCCACCCAGACCGTACGCACGCCGGTGCTGGTGCAGCTCGCCCAGGCGGTCGCCTCGGCGGTGGAGGCGCAGCGGTCCTTCGACGAGGAGCACCGGATCGCTGTGACGTTGCAGCGCAGCCTGCTGCCGCAGCGGCTGCCGGACGTGAACGGCCTGGACCTGGCCGTCCGGTACGAGCCGGCGAGCGCGCAGACCGAGGTGGGCGGCGACTTCTACGAGCTGGTGATGCTCGACGGGCACCTGCTGGTGGCGATCGGTGACGTGGCCGGGCACTCGCTGCACGCCGCCACGGTGATGGCCGAGCTGCGGCACGCGGTGCGGGCGTACGCGGTCGAGGGGCACCAGCCGGGCGTGATCCTGGACCGGGTCAACGAGCTGATGCGCAGCCTGCTGCCCGCCGAGCTGGCGACCATCTGCGTCCTGCTGCTCCATCCGCCGACCGGGCGGGTCCGGATGGCCAGTGCCGGGCACCTGCCGGCGTTGCTGAGCCGGGACGGGCGGGTCGAGTTCGTGACGCAGTCCGCGCCGCTGCTCGGGGTGCGCGCGCCGCGCCCGCCGGACCTGGAGTTCGTGCTGCCCGCCGGGGCCACGCTCGTGCTCTACACCGACGGGCTGATCGAGCGGCGGGACGCCACCATCGACGACGGCATGGCGGCGCTCGGCGTGGTCGCCACCCGGGTGGACGACGACCTGGACGACTTCTGCCGGCGGCTGCTCGTCGAGCTGGCGCCGCCGGAGATCCACGACGACGTGGCGGTGGTGGCGGTCCGCCGCCGCTGACCCGCATCGGCGCGCGGCCCGCACCGCGTCACTGTCGCAGGGCGGCCAGCGAGCGGGCGTACGCCGCGGGTGAGACCCCCGCGACGGCGGTGAACTCGCGGACCAGGTGGGCCTGGTCGGCGTACCCCAGATCGACGGCGACCCGCGACCAGTCGAGCGGCCCGGCGGCGGCCTGTTCGATCGCCTCCTGGAGCCGGTAGCGGCGGATCACCCACTTCGGACCGACGCCGACGTGGTCCAGGAAGAGGCGCTGGAGCCGGCGCACGGAGACGGCGTGCCGCCGGGCGAAGTCGGTCACCCGCAGCACGGTCCGGTCGGCGCGGATCTCCTCGACCAGCGCGGTGGCCTCCGCGTTGAGTGGGTCGGCAACCGGCGACCACGAGGTCAGCAGCTCGTCCAGCCTGGCGCAGCGCTCGTCGTCGGTGCCGGGGCAGATCGGCCCGTCGGGGATCGGTACGCGCCGGCCGGTCAGCTCGGCGACCGGGCGCCGCCAGAACGGCCGGAACCCGCCCGGGCGGAACTGGACGCCGGAGACCCGGCCGGTGCCGTGCAGAGTGACGGTGAACAGGCCGGTGTCGACGCCGGCGATCTCGCCGTGTTCGGCCGCGCCCTCCTGCGCCTGGAACACCACGTTCACGGTCGGGTGCGGCACCACCCGTTGCTCGAACGGCTCGGTCAGATCCCAGTCGATCAGCCAGTAGTGCTCCACCCACCGGCGCAACGCCGGGGCGGCCAGCCGGCGCCGGAACCGGACCTGCCGGCGCAGCCGGACGGGATCGAGGATGCCCCGGTTGTCGCGCCGCGGTTCGTGTCGCATTTCTTCAAGACCGCCCTCATACGCTGCCCCTATGAGCACGAAGACTAGTGAGCTGCTCGCCGTCGCGGCGCCGCGTACGGCGGCGGTGGTGCGGAGGATCTCGGACGATCAGCTCGGCCTGCCCACGCCCTGTCCCGACTACACGGTGCGCGACCTGCTCGGTCACCTGTTCGACGTGGTGGTCAACTTCCAGGCGCTGGCGCGTCGGGAGGAGGTCGACTGGTCCGGCAAGACCGACCACCTCACCGACGGCTGGCGCGACCGGTTCGCGACCGAGACGACCCGGCTCACCGGGGCGTGGTCCGACCCGGCCGCGTTGGAGGGCGTCTCGCCCGGCATGGGGCTGCCGCAGGAGACGGTCGGCTTGATGGCCCTGATCGACCTGACCATCCACGGATGGGACCTGGCGCGGGCCACCGGCCAGGAGTTGACAGTGGACCCGGCCGTGGTGGCGGCGGGGCACGAGTTCATGGACCGGATGGGCGACATGGGCCAGAAGATGGGCGCGTTCGGCCCGCCGGTGCCCACCGGCGCGGCACCGGCCAGCGTGGACGCGCTGCTCGGCCGGGCCGGACGCGATCCGGCCTGGACCCGCTGATCCGAACGGCCCGCGTTGTCCCGCGCGGGCCGTTCTTGACAGCGCTATTCACTCAGCGAATAGTAAGGGAGGTGTCCACTCAGCACGTCCTGCTCGGGCTGCTCGCCGCCGGGCCACGCCACGGCTACGAGCTGAAGCGCGCGCACGACGAGCGACTGCCGCGGGCCCGGCCGCTCGCCTTCGGGCAGGTCTACGCGACGCTGGCCCGCCTGCACCGGGACGGCCTGGTCGTGCCGGCCGGCCAGGAACGCGACGGCGGCCCGGACCGGACCGCCTACGCGCTCACCGACGACGGACGGGCGGCACTCGACCGCTGGCTGGGCACCGTCGAACCACCGATGCCGTACGTGGCGAGCACGCTGTTCGCCAAGGTGGTCGTCGCGCTGCTGGTAGCAGACGCCGCGCAGGCCCGTGGCTACCTGATCGCCCAGCGCCGGGCGCACACGCAACGGCTGCGTGAGCTGACGGCGCTCAAGACCGCCCCCGGTGCCCGCCTCGACGAGGTGATCGCCGCCGATTTCGCCATCGCCCACCTCGACGCCGACCTCCGGTGGCTGCACACCACCCTGGACCGGGTCGTCGACTGGCACCGGGAGGTGCACTCGTGACGTTCCTGCAAGCGCGCGGCGTCGTCCGCGCGTACGGTCACACGCCCGCGCTGCGTGGCGTGACGCTCGACGTGGCCGAAGGCGAGATTCTCGCCGTCACCGGGCCGAGCGGATGCGGCAAGTCCACCTTGCTGCACTGCCTGGCCGGCATCCTGCGTCCCGACGCCGGTCAGGTCACCTGGCGCGGGGAACGGATCGACACGTGGCCGGAGGCGGCCCGCTCCCGGCTGCGCCGTACCGAATTCGGGGTGTTGTTCCAGTTCGGCCAGCTCGTCGCCGAGCTGACCGCGGCGGAGAACGTCGCCCTTCCGTTGTTGCTCGCCGGCACGGGGCGGCGAGCGGCACGGACGGCGGCGCTCTCCTGGCTGGACCGGCTCGGTGTGGCCGACGTCGCCGACGTCCGGCCCGGCGAGATGTCCGGCGGGCAACAGCAACGGTGCGCACTGTCCCGCGCCCTGGTCACCGAACCACGGGTGATCTTCGCCGACGAGCCGACCGGCGCGCTCGACACGCTGGCCGGCGAGCAGGTGCTCACCCAACTGGTCCGGCTGGCCCGCGAGCAGCGCTCCACAGTCGTGCTGGTGACCCACGAGCCGCGCATCGCCGCGTACGCGGACCGGGAGGTGAGCCTGCGCGACGGCATGGTCGACCACACCGGGCTCGGGCTCGACCCGGCGCTGCCGGGCGGGTCACGGTGAGGCCGGGCACGCTGCTGCGGCTCGCGCTTGCCGGCACCCGCACCGACATCGCCCGGGTGGTGCTCACCGCGGTGAGCGCCGCACTCGCGACGCTGGCCGGGCTGGCCGCGCTGACAGTGCTGGCGGTGGTGAAGCCGCCCGGCGATGCCTGGACGCAGTCCGACCAGTACACGAACGCCCTGCTGCGGGAACCCGGCCTGCGTCCCGGCGTCGCGTTCGCGGTGCTGCTGCTCTGCGTACCGGTGCTGGGACTGGCCGGGCAGTGCGCCCGCCTCGGTGCGCCCGGCCGGGACCGGCGGCTGGCCGCGTTCCGGCTGGCCGGCGCCACCCCCGGGCAGGTCACCCGGGTCGCGGTCGCCGAGACCGGCGTGGCGAGCCTGCTCGGCACCCTCATCGGCCTGGCCGTCTTCCTGGCCGGGCGCCGGCTGCTGCACCGGCCCGACGCCGACGGGCGGCTGCCGCTGCCCACCGACGTGCGTCCGGCCCCGCTCGCCGTGGCCGCCGTCGTGCTCGGCCTGCCGCTGGTGGCCGCGCTGGTCAGCGCCCTGCTGCTGCGGCGGGTCACCACCACCCCGTTCGGCGTCGTACGCCGGGTCCGCACCCGGGCACCCTGGCCGTGGCCGGGCGTGCTCATCCTCGCCGCGCTGGCGATGTTCGCCGCGATCCGCCCGCTCCTGCTCTGGTACGAACGGCGTGGCGCCGTGGCCCCCGACTGGCCGGTGCCGACACTGCTCGTCGTCGGCGGGCTGACCGCGATGATCGGCGTCGTGTCGGGCACCGGCTGGATCTCGTACCAGACCGGCCGGCTGCTGCACCGGCACGGACGCGGCCCGGCCGCCCTGCTCGCCGCCCGCCGGCTGGCCGCCGACCCGTGGGCCGGCAGCCGCACCTTCGCCGCGCTGCTGGCCGCGCTGATCTTCGGTGCCGGTGCCGCAGGACTGCGTGCCGACTTCCAGGCCGAGGCCGAGGTGACCCGCCGCACCGGCTCAGGACTGGCCGATCCGGGCTTCTACCTCGGCGCGATGGACCTGGTCGACCTCGCGGTCGTGGTGGCGATGGCGATCGCCGGCGGTGGGCTGCTCGTAGCGGTGGTCGAGGGGATCACCAGCCGGCGCCGGGCGTACGCGGCGCAGGTGGCGACCGGCGTGCCACGGGCCACCATCGGCCGGTCGCTGCTCTGGGCCGCACTCGCCCCCGCCGTGCCCGCGATCGGGCTCGCGCTGACTGTCGGCTACCTGCTGGTCCGGGGCGTCATGCCGGCACCGAGCAACGGCGGCTTCACGCGAACGATCTGCGACGCCGGCACGGAACTGTGCGGCGACCCGGCCACCGCGGCTCGGTACACCCGTACCGAATGGGTGCCGAAGACGACGATCCCGCCGGACGTACCGTGGGATCAGCTGGCCTGGCTCGCGGCCGGCGGGCTGGCGGCGGTGCTGGGCACGGTCGTGGCCGGCCTGCTGTTCCTGCGCGCCGCGACCTCGGTGGAGGAACTGCGCGCGGGCTGAGCGGTCAGCGGCCGAGCAGCCCGGCGGAGCCCGCGACGGTCAGGCCGATCACCGTCGAACAGCAGCAGACCACGAGCGCGGCGGCGACCACCACGAGGATCAGCCAGGCCGGTGCGCGTCGCGCCGCCGGCTGCTCCTCGTCGCTCATCCCGGCAGTCTAGGGCCCCGACGGCGCTGGCCCGGGTGTAAGGAAGGGCCCCTTATTAACAGACGTCTGTTAATAAGGGGCCCTTCCTTACACCTCACGCGCGGCCGACGCGGTCGAGGATCCAGGCGTTGACGAACGCCTCCTCGCGCCAGGAGTCGTAGCGGCCACTCGGACCGCCGTGGCCCGCGCCCATCTCGGTCTTGAGCAGGTAGTCGCCGGCCGGTGCGAGCGCGCGCAGCCGGGCGATCCACTTGGCCGGCTCGTGGTAGAGCACTCGCGTGTCGTTCAGGCTGGTCACCGCCAGCACCGCCGGGTAGGCGGCGGCCACCACGTTCTCGTACGGCGTGTACGACTTCATGTACGCGTAGACCTCGGGGTCGTCGAGCGGGTTGCCCCACTCCTCCCACTCGGTGACGGTCAACGGCAGCGACGGATCGAGGATCGAGGTGAGCGCGTCCACGAACGGCACCTGCGCGACGATGCCGGTGAACGCGTCCGGGGCGAGGTTCGCCACCGCACCCATCAGCAGGCCGCCGGCCGACGCGCCCCGGGCGACCAGCCTGTCGCTCGCCGTCCAGCCCGCCTTGACGAGGTGCCGGGCGCAGGCCACGAAGTCGGTGAACGTGTTCTTCTTGGCCAGCATCTTGCCCTCGTCGTACCAGCGCCGGCCCAGCTCACCGCCGCCGCGGATGTGCGCCACCGCGAAGATCACGCCGCGGTCGAGCAGGCTCAGCCGGGCGATCGAGAACCACGGGTCCATGCTGGCCTCGTACGACCCGTAGCCGTAGATGACGGCCGGTGCCGAGCCGTCGCGCGGCGTGTCGCGGCGGCAGACGAGCGAGATCGGTACGCGGGTGCCGTCGTCGGCGAGCGCCCAGTCCCGGTGCTGCTCGTAGTCGGCCGGGTCGTACGCCCGTCCGTCCGGCCCGGGAAGCACCGGCTTCTGCCGGCGTAGCGTCAGCTCCCGGGTGACCAGGTCGTAGTCGTAGACCGAGTCCGGGGTGACCAGCGAGGTGTAGCGCAGCCGGACCTCGTTCGTGCGGTACTCCGGGTTCGCGTCCAGCCCGACGCTGTAGATCGGCTCGGGGAAGTCGATGTCCCAGCTGTCGTCGCTGCCCACCGGCAGCACCCGCAGGCCGGTCAGCCCGTTGGTGCGCAGCGACACCACGAGGTGGTGCTCGAACGCGTCGACCGCCTCCAGGCGGGTGCCGGGCGTGTGCGGGATCAGCGGCTCCCACTCGCCCGGCGCGTCCGCCGACGTGTACGCCAGCGCGAAGTCCTCCGCGCCGTCGTTGTGCAGGATCAGGAAGCGGTGGCCGTGGTGCTCCACCGCGTACTCGATGCCCTGACGTCGCGGGGCCACGACGGCGGGCGCGCCGGTCGGGTTGGCCGCCGGGATCACCCACACCTCGCTGGTGATCTTGCTGTGGATGTCGATGACCACGAAGCGCTCCGAGCGGGTCAGCTCGACGCCGACCCAGAACCGCTCGTCGTCCTCCTGGTGGACCACCACGTCCTCGGTGGACGGCGTGCCGACGGTGTGCCGCCAGACCCGGTTCGGCCGCCACGCCTCGTCCACAGTGACGTAGAACAGCGTGGACGCGTCACTGGACCAGGCCGTGCCGTAGAACGTGTCCGGCACCTCGTCCGGCAGCGACTCGCCGGTGGTCAGATCCTTGATCCGCAGCGTGAAGCGCTCGTCGCCGGAGAAGTCGGTGGAGTAGGCCAGCCAGCGCCCGTCCGGGCTGACGTCGAACGCGCCGAGGGAGAAGAAGTCGTGCCCCTCGGCGAGCTGGTTGCCGTCCAGCAGCACCTCCTCGCCGTCGAGCGGGGCGCCGTCCACGCTGACCGGGGGCGCCGTCTCGCCCGGCCGCACCGCACGCCGGCAGTGCACGCCGTACTGCTGCCCCTCGACCGTACGGGTGTAGTACCAGTAGCCGTCCTTGCGCGTCGGCACCGACAGGTCGGTCTCCTGGGTGCGCCGGCGCGTCTCCTCGAACAGCTCCGCGCGCAGCCCGGCCAGGTGGGCGGTGCGCGCCTCGGTGTACGCGTTCTCGGCGTCCAGGTACGCGATCGTGTCCGGGTCGTCCTTGACGGCGAGCCAGGCGTACTCGTCGATCACGGTGTCACCGTGGTGGACGCGCTCGGACGGGACGCGCTTGGCGACGGGCGGTGGGGTTTCGGTCACGGCGCCACGTTACCGGTCGGCAGGGCGCCGCCGGGCTCGCCCGCCGACCGAAACCCGCGACTCGCCGCCAGGTCTTTCGAACATGTGTACGATAACCGCCATGGCGGATGCGGCACGTTCCACCCCTCGGCTCGGAGCCCTCGACATCACCCGGAAGCTGGCCGCGATCTGCGGCGACCCGTTCGCCCGGTTCGCCGGCCCGGCCGACGAGGTGGCCGGCCGTACCGCCCGATGGGTGGCCGTGCCGGGCGGCCCGCACGCCGCCGCCGAGGTGTTGCGGCTGGCCGCGGCGTACGACCTGACAGTGGTGCCCCGCGGTGCCGGCACGAAGATCGACTGGGGTGCCGCGCCGGCGCAGGTGGACATCATGCTCGACACCGGCCGCCTCGCCGGGGTCTGGCACGAGCCGCGCGACGCGGCGGTGGCCGAGATCGGCGCCGGTACGCCACTGCGCGCCGTCCAGGCCACGCTCGCGCGCACCAACCGGCGGCTGCCCGTCGACGCGCCCTCGCCGGGCGCGACGCTCGGCGGGGTGCTCGCCGCCGACGAGTCCGGTCCGTTGCGGCACCGGCACGGCAGCCCGTGTGCCCAGCTCGTCGGGGTGCGCTACCTCGACGCCGACGGCGAGCTGGTGAGCGTCGGCGAGTCCGGCACGGAGGCGCTCGGCCGGGCCGCGCCGGGCGGTGGCGGTGTCCGTCCGGGCGGGCGCGGTCCGGCGGGCGATGGTGACGGCGGTGCCGGCTCCGGGCCTGCCTGCGCGGTGGGCGGTCCCGGCTGGGGTGCCGGCGGTCCGGTGGGCGGTGCCGGCGGAGATCCGGGTCGCGGTGGCGGCGACGCGATACTCGGTCGGGGCGGGACGGCCGGCCTGGACGTGGCCCGCCTGCTCTGCGGCTCGCAGGGCGGGCTCGGCGTCCTGGTCTCGGCCACCATGCGGGTGCACGCCGTGCCGGCCGGCCGCCTCTGGGTGTCCCGTCCGGTGTGGACACCCCTGGAGGTGCACGACCTGGTCCGGGCCGTCCTGGCCGCCGACGTCGACCCGGCCGCCGTCGAACTGGACCTGCCGGTGCCGGTGCCGCTGCCCCGCCGTCGCATCCCGGCCACGCACCCGTCGGTGGTCAACCGGCCCGATCACCCGGCCGTGACCGGGCGACCCGCGGCGGGCAGCCTGGTGGTGCTGCTGGAGGGCGGCCCGGCCGACGTGACCGAGCGGGCCGAACGGCTCACCGCCGTCCTCGGCTCCGAGGCGATGGTCGGTCACCACGCGCCGGAATGGTGGGGGCGTTACCCGTTCGCACCCGGCGACACGGCGCTGCGTATCGAGGTGCCGATAGGCGACCTGCACGCCGCCGTCTACGCGTTGCGCGACGCCACCGGCGGCCCGGTGCCGGTACGCGGCTCAGCCGGCTCGGGCACCGTGCACGCCGCACTGTCCGGCGCGCTGCCGCCCGAGCGGGTCGCCTCGATCCTCACCGCCGTCCGCAGCGTGCTGATCGCCCGGCGGGGCCGGTGCGTGGTGGTGGCCGCGCCGGCGGCGGTACGCCGTGCCGTGGACCTCTGGGGCGAGCTGCCCGCGTTGCCGCGCCTGCGCAGCGCCAAGGCCCACCTGGACCCGCACCACCGCCTGGCCCCCGGCCGTCTCCCCGGCGGCCTCTGACCGCCTCGCCCTCCCCGGCACCAGCCCGCCCCGCCCCGCCCCGCCTCGCCCCGCCCCGGTGATCAAGGACTTTGCGTCAGATTTCGCGCCCCCGGAGAACACAAACTCCTTGATCACCGCCGATGGGCGACCTGAAGCGCGACGGGGCGACCTGAAGCGCGACGACAGGCGGCCGGACGCGTCCGTGGCATGCCGGAGTGGGTTGACCATGAAGTTGACGGGGAGGAAACGGGCGAATTGAGCGGCCAACTTCATGATCGACGGTGCCCCCGCCCCGGGCGGGGTGGGAGGGCTATGGGGTGTCGTTTCGGAGGACCAGGATGGCGATGTCGTCGCGTGGAGGCTCCACCGAGAACGCGATCGTGGCGGCGCGCAGCCGGGCGGCCACCACGTCGGCCGAGTACCCGGCCAGCGGCGCCGCCGACTCGCGCAACCGGTCGGTGCCGAACAGCTCGCGTCCGCGCCGCCGCTCGGTGACCCCGTCGGTGTAGAAGATCAGCGCGTCCCCCGGCTTGAGCGTCAGCTCGGCGGTCGGTGTGGTGATCGTGTCGAGCAGGCCCAGCGCCGTACCGCCGACCCCGACGAACGTCGCCCCGCCACCGCCGTGCAGCAGCACCGGGCGGTCGTGGCCGGCCAGGTGCAGCGAGACGTCGAGCTGGTCGCCGTCGCCGGGTGCGACAGCCGCCAGCGCCAGCGTGCAGTAGCGTCCGCCACCGCGCTCCACGAGCGTCTCGTTGAGCCGGCCGAGCACCTCGGGCAGCGGCTTGCCGTCGCCGACGAGCACCCGGATCACGTCCCGGACCAGGCCGGTCACGGCGGCGGCCTGTACGCCCTTGCCCGATACGTCGCCGACCACCACGAGCCAGCGGCCGTCCGGCAGCGGGAGCACGTCGTAGAAGTCGCCGCCGACCTCCGCGTCGTCGCCGGTCGGGACGTACTCGGCGGCGAAGCCGATGCCCTCGACCACCGGGAGCACCGGCGGCAGCAGCGACTGCTGGAGCGTCTGTGCGACCCGGCGGCGCTCGGCGTGGATGCGGGCGTTCTCGATGGCGAGGGCGGCGCGGCGGGCCACGTCCTCCAGCACCGACACCTCGTCCGGGTCGTGCCGGTGCCGCTGGTGCCGGCCCACGGCGAGGGTGCCGAGCCGCTGGCCACGGGCGATCAGCGGTACGGCGAAACCCTCCATCGGCCCGCCGAGCGGCACCTGGGCGGCGTTGCGGGACGCCTCGCGCAGCCGGGACTGGATCGAGTCCGGGCCGGTCTCCTGGAGGATCCGGTGCAGCTGCGGCAGCATCGCCTCGTCGGCGTGGCTGGACGCGGCGAGGCGCAGCCGGCCCCACTCGTCGGTGGTGTGCACGGCGCACCACTGGCCGAGCCGGGGCACCACGAGCTGCGGGATGAGCGCCATGGTCAGCTCGACGTCGAGCGACTGGGCGAGCAGTTCACTGGCCTCGGCGAGGAACGTCAGCCAGGTGGAGCGGCGTACGTCGGCGCGGCGCAGCCGGTCGTTCTCCAGGTGCAGGGACAGCCGCTCGGCGGCCAGCACGGCGAGCGGCCGGGCATACGCCGAGGGCGCCGCGTCCAGTTCCAGCTCACCGGCGTACGGGCGGTGCACGGCCAGCGGTACGCGCAGCAGCTCGTTGCCGTCGCGTGGCGGCCGGCCGTACCGGGCGAAGACCTGGGTGCCGAGCCCGTCGCCCCGGTCCAGCCGGACGGTGCCACCGGCGGCGCCCACCATCTCGCCGACCCGGGTCAGCAGCCCGGTGGCGAACTCGGGCAGCGGCTCGTCGGCGTACGAGTCGGGGGTGAGCTGCATCAACTCGCTCATGGCCGCGGCGCTCGGCGTACCGTCGCCGGTTCGGTCCGGTTCGGCGACGCGCAGCGGGCCGGCCGACGGCCGGGCGGACCCGCCGGGGCCGGGCCGGTCGAGGCGGAACCAGACGCCCTTGCCGGTGGGCAGGTACGTGGTGCCCCACCGGCTGGAGAAGTGGTCGACGAGCAGCAGGCCGCGCCCCCGGGCGGCGACCTCGGTGATGTCGGACGTGGTGTTGCGCACGCCCACGATCAGCTCGTCGACCGGGCCGGAGGCGAAGTCGGTGACTGTCACGGTGAGGCCGTTGCGGTCGGTGTCGACCTCGATGTCCAGTTCGGTACGCGCGTGCTCGACGGCGTTGGTGGTCAGCTCGGTGGTGAGCAGCAGCGCCTCGTTCAGCAGCTCGGGCAGCCGCGCTTCGAGCAGCATCGTGCGGACCAGCGCGCGGGCCGCCGCCGGGGTGCGGCGGTCGGCGGGGAGGCGGACGCGGCGGACGCGCTCGTCCGCGCCGCCGCTGACCGGCCCTGCCTCCGCTGACACCTTCGTATCCTCCACCGCGCCCACCCCGGGTGCCAAGCATCAGGCCGAACCCGCCACCCGGGTCGATACCGCACGTGACGCGCGATCACACGCGGTGACCTCGACGGATCGCGCGGCACAATGATGGGATGGCCCGTGTGACCGCACGAGCCCGAGCGGAGCGAGGAACGATGGCCACGGTGAATCAGTCGGTGACCGCTGACCCGTCCGCGTCCGACCACGAGGTGCTCCTCGGCGAACTTGTCGAGGCGTTGCGCCGGGTGGGGCGCGGCGATCTGCGGGTGCGCCTGCCCCGGCGGGCGGGTCTGCCCGGTGAGGTCGCCGACGCCTTCAACGACGTGGTGTCGTTGCAGGAGCGGCAGCACCTGGACCTGCGGCGGATCAGCCGGATCGTCGGCCGTGACGGCCGGCTCACCGAGCGCCTGGACGACGAGGGCCTGGACGGCTCGTGGGCGGAGGGGCAGCGGGCGGTCAACTCGCTCATCGACGACCTGGGCCGGCCGACCACCGAGATCGCCCGGGTCATCGTGGCGGTCGCCGACGGCGACCTCTCCCAGCACATGGCGCTGGAGATAGACGGTCGCCCGCTGCGTGGTGAGTACCTGCGCATCGGTCGCACGGTGAACACGATGGTGGACCAGCTCTCGTCGTTCGCCGACGAGGTGACGCGCGTGGCGCGTGAGGTGGGTACCGAGGGCAAGCTGGGCGGCCAGGCCGACGTGCGCGGGGTGGCCGGCACCTGGAAGGACCTCACCGACTCGGTGAACACCATGGCGTCGAACCTCACCGGGCAGGTGCGGTCGATCTCCCAGGTGGCGACGGCGGTGGCGAAGGGCGACCTGTCGCAGAAGATCACGGTCGGGGCGCGCGGCGAGGTGGCCGAGCTGGCCGACACGATGAACTCGCTCACCGACACGCTGCGGCTGTTCGCCGAGCAGGTGACCCGGGTGGCCCGCGAGGTGGGTACCGAGGGCAAGCTGGGCGGCCAGGCCGAGGTGCCGGGCGTGGCCGGCACGTGGAAGGACCTGACCGACAACGTCAACTCGATGGCGTCGAACCTGACCGCGCAGGTGCGCAACATCGCCCAGGTGTCCACGGCGGTGGCTAAGGGCGACCTGTCGCAGAAGATCACGGTGGCCGCCCAGGGCGAGATCCTGGAGCTGAAGGACACCGTGAACACGATGGTGGACCAGCTGTCGTCGTTCGCCGACGAGGTGACCCGGGTGGCCCGTGAGGTGGGCATCGAGGGCAAGCTGGGCGGCCAGGCGCAGGTGCGTGGCGTCTCCGGCACCTGGCGCGACCTCACCGAGAACGTCAACCAGCTCGCCGGCAACCTGACCAGCCAGGTCCGCAACATCTCCCAGGTCTCCACCGCGGTCGCCAAGGGCGACCTGGGTCAGAAGATCACGGTGGACGCGCAGGGCGAGATCCTGGAGCTGAAGAACACCGTCAACACGATGGTCGACCAGCTCTCCTCGTTCGCCGACGAGGTGACCCGGGTGGCGCGCGAGGTGGGTACCGAGGGCAAGCTGGGTGGTCAGGCCCAGGTCAAGGGCGTCTCCGGTACGTGGCGCGACCTGACCGACAACGTGAACTCGATGGCGTCGAACCTGACCAGCCAGGTGCGGAACATCGCCTCGGTCACCACGGCGGTGGCGAAGGGTGACCTGTCGCAGAAGATCACCGTTGATGCCCGGGGTGAGATCCTGGAGCTGAAGTCCACTGTCAACACGATGGTGGACCAGCTCTCGTCGTTCGCCGACGAGGTCACGCGGGTGGCGCGCGAGGTGGGTACCGAGGGCAAGCTCGGCGGCCAGGCGCAGGTGCGCGGCGTCGCCGGCACCTGGCGCGACCTGACCGACAACGTGAACTCGATGGCGTCGAACCTGACCGCGCAGGTGCGCAACATCGCCCAGGTGTCCACGGCCGTCGCCAAGGGCGACCTGTCGCAGAAGATCACAGTGGACGCGCAGGGCGAGATCCTGGAGCTGAAGTCCACTGTCAACACGATGGTGGACCAGCTCTCGTCGTTCGCCGACGAGGTGACCCGGGTGGCCCGCGAGGTGGGTACCGAGGGCAAGCTCGGTGGTCAGGCCCAGGTCAAGGGCGTCTCCGGTACGTGGCGCGACCTGACCGACAACGTGAACTCGATGGCGTCGAACCTGACCAGCCAGGTGCGGAACATCGCCTCGGTCACCACGGCCGTGGCGAACGGCGACCTGGGCCAGAAGATCACAGTGGACGCCCAGGGCGAGATCCTCGAACTGAAGAACACCGTCAACACGATGGTCGACCAGCTCTCCTCGTTCGCCGACGAGGTCACCCGGGTGGCCCGCGAGGTGGGTACCGAGGGCAAGCTGGGTGGTCAGGCCCAGGTCAAGGGCGTCTCCGGTACGTGGCGCGACCTCACCGAGAACGTCAACCAGCTCGCCTCCACCCTGACCACGCAGTTGCGCGCGATCGCGCAGGTCTCCACGTCGGTGACCCGCGGCGACCTGACCCAGCGGATCAACGTGAAGGCGCAGGGCGAGGTCGCCGAGCTGAAGGACAACATCAACCAGATGATCGTCACCCTCCGGGAGACGACCAAGAAGAACGCCGAGCAGGGCTGGCTGGACTCGAACCTGGCCCGGATCGGTGGTCTGCTCCAGGGCCAGCGCGACCTGGGCGAGGTCTGCCGGATGATCATGCAGGAGGTGACCCCGCTGGTGGACGCGCAGCTCGGCGCGTTCTTCCTGGCGGACAGCTCCGAGGGCAGCATGCGGCTGCGGCTCACCGCCTCCTACGGGTACGTGGCACGCGGCCACGACGTCACGTTCGGCCCGGGTGAGGGGCTGGTCGGGCAGGCCGCCCTGTCCCGCCGGACGATCCGGGTCAAGGCGCAGCCGGACGGCCGCCTCGTCGTACGGTCCGGACTGGCCGACACGCCCCCGGCCGACCTGGTGGTGCTGCCGGTCCAGTTCGAGGGCGAGCTGCTCGGCGTGATCGAGTTCGCCGGGGTGGCCACGTTCTCCGAGCTGCACCTGGCGTTCCTGGAGCGGCTGGTGCTCACCATCGGCGTCGCTGTCAACACCATCCAGGCCAACCGGCGTACCGAGGAACTGCTGGCGCAGTCGCAGCGGCTGGCGCACGAGATGCAGGACCAGTCGGCCGAGTTGCAGCGCACCAACGCCGAGCTGGAGGACAAGGCGAAGCTGCTGTCCGAGCAGAAGGCCAACATCGAGACGCAGAACCGGGAGATCGAGCTGGCCCGCCTCGGCCTGGAGGAGAAGGCCCAGCAGCTCACCCGCGCGTCGGCGTACAAGTCGGAGTTCCTGGCGAACATGAGCCACGAGCTGCGTACGCCGCTGAACTCGCTGCTCCTGCTGGCCCGGCTGCTGGCCGAGAACCCGGAGCGCAACCTCAGCGCGAAGCAGATCGAGTTCGCGCGGACCATCCACGGTGCCGGCTCGGACCTGCTGTCGCTGATCGACGACATCCTCGACCTGTCGAAGATCGAGGCGGGCCGGATGGACGTGGAGCCCACCGAGATCCAGTTCGCCGAGATCCGCGGGTACGTCGAGCAGGCGTTCGCGCCGCAGGCCGAGGAGAAGGGCCTGGACTTCCAGGTCCGGGTGAGCCGCGACCTGCCGCCCGCGCTGGTCACCGACGCCCAGCGGTTGCAGCAGATCCTGCGCAACCTGCTGTCGAACGCGGTGAAGTTCACCGACAACGGCGCGGTGACGCTGCGGATCGGCCCGGCGGCCGAGAACGCCGTCTTCGACGTACCGGCGCTGACGAACGCGCAGCGGGTGATCGCGTTCACCGTGATAGACACCGGCATCGGGATCTCCGACGACAAGCTGTCGCTGATCTTCGAGGCGTTCCAGCAGGCGGACGGCACCACCAGCCGCCGCTACGGCGGCACCGGGCTGGGCCTGTCCATCAGCCGTGATCTGGCCCGCCTGCTCGGCGGCACGATCACCGTCTCGTCCGCGCCCGGTCAGGGTTCGACGTTCACTCTCTTCGTACCCGATGTGCTGGCGCCGGACGCGGTGGTGGCGCCGGCGCCGCCGTCGCCGAGCCGCGCGGGCCTGCCGTCGTCGCTGCTCATGCCGATGGAGCTGCCGCAGCCGCAGGAGACGCCCGCCACCCGGCGCCTGGACGGCGTGACCGTGCTGATCATCGACGACGACGTGCGGAACGTGTTCGCGCTGACGTCCGCGTTGGAACTGCACGGGATGACCGTGTTGTACTCGGACAACGGGGCGGACGGTGTCCGCCAGCTCGCCGAGCACCCGGAGGTGGACATCGTCCTGATGGACGCCATGATGCCGGACCAGGACGGGTACGAGACGACAGCGCAGATCCGCCGCAACCACCGGTTCGCGGACCTTCCGATCGTCTTCCTGACCGCGAAGGCGATGCCCGGCGACCGGGAGTCGGCGCTCGGCGCCGGCGGCAGCGACTACATCACCAAGCCGGTGGACCTGGACGAGCTGATCGAACTGATGGCGTCCTGGATCGGCCGGAGCCGAGGCGAGGAGAACGCGTGACGCAGACGGCCAAGGCCCTGCTGGTGGACGACCGGCGGGAGAACCTGATGGCGCTGGAGGCGATCCTCCAGGGTCTCCCGGTGCAGTCGGTCGCGGTGGAGAGCGGCGAGGCGGCGCTCAAGCAGCTCCTGGTGGACGACTTCGCGGTGATCCTGCTGGACGCCCAGATGCCGGACATGGACGGGTTCGAGACCGCCACCCACATCAAGCGGCGGGAGCGCACCCGGCACGTACCGATCATCTTCCTGACCGCCGCGGACAAGGACGCCCAGCTCGCGCTGCGCGGCTACGCGGCCGGCGCGGTCGACTACCTGACCAAGCCGTTCGACCCGTGGGTGCTGCGCGCCAAGGTGACGGTCTTCGTCGACCTGTGGGTGAAGACGCGGCAGCTCGCCGCCCAGTCGGATCTGGTCCGGGAGCGGGATCTCCAGTGGCGGCACCTGACCGACGCGGTCGACGAGGCGACGGCGCTGCTGCGCGCCGACGACGACCCGTCCACCCGGGAACGCGCGGTGGAGCTGCTGGAGCAGGCGCGCTGGGGCAACACCCGCTGACGGTTCAGCCGCCGGCCGGGCCGCCGTGCCCGGTCGCGGCCCGCCGGGCCCGCCAGCGGTCGCCGAGCGATTCCAGTTCCTCCTGTACGAAGAGGAAGAAGTCGCGCATCTCGGCGACCCGCTCACCGGCCGGTGTGCTCCGCCCGTGCAGCGCGTCGACCCCGCCGGCGGCGATGTCGATGAAGTTCTTGTAGAGCGTGGTCTTGGTGATCGTCGCCTCGTACCACGGGTTGTCGGGCATCCGGTAGCGGTCGCGCCGGGAGCCCTTGACCGGCTCGCGGACCAGCATGGCGAACTGGGTCAGGTAGCGGACCGCGCCGCTGACCGCCGCCGCGCTGACGCCGAGCCGCTCGGCGATCTCACCCGCGGTGAGCGGGTCGTCGGCGCTCATCACGGTGAACAGGACGCGTGCGGCCATCCGGGGGAAGCCCACGTCGGCGAAGGCCATCGCCATCCGCTCGACGAAGAGGTGGACCTCTTCCTCGTCGTGCTGGGGCGGCACGTTCATGGTCGGCTCCTCGACACTCACCCCGTGACCCTACAGTCTTCACAACTTTGTGAAACAAGCGTAGCTTCTGAAGTATGGAAACGGCAATCGACGTATCCGGCCTGGTGAAGACCTTCGGCCGCACCCGGGCCCTCGACGGGCTCGACCTGACCGTTCGCACCGGAGAGGTGCACGGCTTCCTGGGCCCGAACGGCTCCGGCAAGTCGACCACCATCCGGGTGCTGCTCGGCCTGCTGCGGGCGGACGCGGGGGCCGTCCGACTACTGGGCGGCGACCCGTGGCGGGACGCGGTGACGCTGCACCGCCGCCTCGCGTACGTACCCGGCGACGTCACGCTCTGGCCCCACCTCAGCGGCGGCGAGGTGATCGACCTGCTCGGCCGGCTACGCGGCGGGCTCGACTCGAAGCGCCGCGCCGACCTGCTCTACGACTTCGAGCTGGACCCGCGCAAGAAGGGACGCACCTACTCCAAGGGCAACCGGCAGAAGGTCGGCCTGGTGGCCGCGCTCGCCTCCGACGTGGAGCTGCTCATCCTGGACGAGCCGACCTCCGGGCTCGACCCGCTGATGGAGGAGGTCTTCCAGCACTGGGTCCGCCGGGCCCGGCAGGACGGGCGCACGGTGCTGCTGTCCAGCCACATCCTCGCCGAGGTGGAGGCGCTCTGCGACCGGGTGACGATCATCCGGGCCGGCCGGACCGTCGAGTCCGGCACGCTCGGCGACCTGCGCCACCTGCACCGCACCGCCATCGACGCCGAGGTCACCGCGCCGCTGGACGGCTTGGCCGACCTGCCCGGTGTGCACGACCTGCGGGTGGACGGGCAGCGGGTCCGCTTCGACGTGGACACCGCGTCGCTCGACGCCGCGCTGCGCCGGCTCACCGAGCTGGGGGTACGCAGCCTGGTCAGCACGCCGCCCACGCTCGAGGAACTGTTCCTGCGGCACTACGAGACGGCGCCTGCCGTCGACGTGGCGCCCTCGGCGGCGGCTCGCGAGGGAGCGGACCGGTCATGAGCACGCTCACCGGCACCCGTCATCTGGTCCGGCTGATCCTGCGCCGGGACCGCCTCCTGCTGCCGCTGTGGGTGCTCGTCCTCGCGGTACTGCCGATCACGTACGCGGCCAGCTTCTTCGAGCTGTTCCCCACCGCCGCCGAACGGGCCGCGTACCTGGAGGGCACCGCCCGCAACCCGTCGATCGTCGCGCTGCTCGGCCCGGCGTACGGCGACAGCGTCGGCGCGCTCACCGCCCAGCGCAGCGGCTTCCTGCTGCTCATCGTCGCGCTGGCGAGCCTGCTCACGGTCATCCGGCACACCCGCACCGAGGAGGAAGCCGGGCGGCGGGAACTGCTCGGCGGCAGCGTCCTCGGACGGCACGCCGGGCTGACCGCCGCGCTGCTCGTCACGTACGCCGCCGACCTGGTACTCGGGCTGCTCACCGCCGCCGGGCTCGTCTCGACCGGGCTGCCGGTCGGCGGCTCGCTCGCGTACGGGCTGGTCACCGTGCTGACCGGCGCGGTCTTCGCCACACTCGGCGGGCTGGCCGCCCAGCTCACCGAGACCGCGGGCGGGGCGCGGGGCGTCGGCCTCGCCGGTCTCGGCGCCGCGTTCGGGCTGCGCCTGGCCGGGGATACCGCCGGCAACGACTGGCCGAGCTGGCTGTCCCCGCTGGGCTGGGCCGCCCGCGTCCGGCCGTACGAGGGGGAGCGGTGGTGGGTGCTGCTTCTGCCGCTGGCCGCGACGGTGCTGCTCGCCGCGCTCGCGTACCCGATCTCGGTCCGCCGCGACCTGGGCGCGGGCGTGCTGCCGCCCCGGCTCGGCCCGGCCGGCGCGGGCGGCGCGTTGTCCGGTCCGTTCGGGCTGGCCTGGCGGCTGCACCGGGGGCAGATCCTCTGGTGGTCGGTCGGGTTCGGCCTGCTCGGGCTGATCCTCGGTGGCGCCGCAGAGGCGGCCGGCCGGTCCGTCGAGGGGAGTCCGCGGATGGAGGAGATCGTGGCCCGGCTCGGCGGGGCGTCCGGGATGGCCGACGCGTAC
Organism: Micromonospora sp. AB353; assembly: GCF_049538395.1. Lineage (NCBI taxonomy): Bacteria > Bacillati > Actinomycetota > Actinomycetes > Micromonosporales > Micromonosporaceae > Micromonospora > Micromonospora sp. AB353. The sequence continues at coordinate 124,152 of NZ_JBMVFV010000007.1, forward strand.
CTGGGGGTCACACTGAGCCTGGCCGGGCTCGCCGCCGCCGGGTACGGCATCCAGGCCGCGCTGCGGATGCGCGCCGAGGAGGCCGCCGGGCACGCCGAGCCGGTGCTCGCCACCGGTACCCGGCGCTCCACCTGGCTGCTGTCGCACGTGGCGATCGCGCTGCTCGGCCCGGTGGTGGTGCTCGGGGTGACCGGCCTCGCGACCGGCCTGACGTACGGGCTGAGCACCGGCGACGTGCCCCGCCAACTGGGCCGGATGCTCGCCGCGGGCCTGGCCCAGGTACCGGCGGCGTGGGTGCTGGCCGGGCTCGCCGTGCTGCTCTACGGCCTGCTGCCCCGGCTCGCGTCCGCCGCCTGGGTGGTGCTGGCGGTCTGCGTGCTGCTCGGGCAGCTCGGCGCCGTGCTGGAGCTGGACCAGTGGCTGCTGGACGTGTCCCCGTTCACGCACACCCCGCAGGTGCTGCGCGACACGTGGACCGCAACCCCGCTCTACGTGCTGACCGCCCTGGCGGTGACCCTGGCCACAGCAGGCCTGCTGACGTTCCGCCGCCGCGACATCCCCATCGTCTGAAGCAGTTGATCTTGCACTTGCGGCCCCGGCGAAAGGGGTTAATCACCCTCGCAAAGGGCCGCAAGTGCAAGATCGCGCGGTCAGGGGGTGGCCTCGTTGCGGATCATCAGGGCGCTGCGGAGGCCGGTGATGTCCAGGACGCGGATCAGGAAGTCGCCGACGTTGGTGAGCATCAGCAGGCACTGGGTGTGACTGGCCTTGCGGCTGAGCACCACGAGCGTGCCCAGGCCCTGTGAGTCGCAGAACGTGACCCCGGCCAGGTCGAGCACGATGCGCGGGGGCGGATCCGCCAGCACCTCGTTCACCACTGTCGAGAGCTGGGCGGCCGTGAGCATGTCGATCTCACCGGCCAGGCGAAGCACGGCTTCGTCACCCGTCCGGTGTACGGTGATGGACAGTTCGGCACGATCCACCCGGTCAGCCTATCGCGATCTCGACCGGCGGGCCTGTCGAGCGGATCGCCGTCGGCCCGTCGCGCCGCTCAGGCGGGTGAGCCTGGTAACCCCCGTCGCGGGGTGCCTGCCAGGCAGCACTCCGGCGCTGACACAATGGCCCCATCGTGACCGAGACCTTTTCCGCCGGATCCGGCCGTTACCCGGCCGACGCCCCGGCCTCCGAGGCCCTGTTCGACCGCGCCAAGGCCGTCGTGCCCGGCGGGGTCAACTCTCCCGTGCGCGCGTTCCGTGCCGTCGGCGGCACCCCGCGCTTCATGGTCCGGGGGGAGGGTCCGTGGCTCTTCGACGCCGACGGTCGTCGCTACGTCGACCTGGTCTGCTCCTGGGGCCCGCTGATCCTTGGCCACGCGCACCCGGCAGTGGTGGAGGCGCTGCGCGAGGCGGCGCCGCTCGGCACCAGCTTCGGCACGCCGACGCCGGGTGAGGTCGACCTGGCCGAGGAGATCATCGCGCGGACGCCGGTGGAGCAGGTGCGCCTGGTCAACTCCGGCACCGAGGCGACCATGTCGGCGATCCGGCTGGCCCGCGGCTTCACCGGCCGCGCCAAGATCATCAAATTCTCCGGCTGCTACCACGGCCACTCGGACGCGCTGCTCGCCGCCGCCGGCTCCGGCGTGGCCACGTTCGGCCTGCCCGACTCGCCCGGCGTGACCGGCGCGGCGGCGGGCGACACCATCGTGCTGCCGTACAACGACCTGCGCGCGGTCGAGGAGGCGTTCGCCGCCGAGGGGCAGCACATCGCCGCGATCATCACCGAGGCCGCGGCCGGCAACATGGGCGTGATCGCGCCCCGCGACGGCTTCAACTCCGAGCTGGCCCGGATCGCCCACGCCAACGGCGCACTGCTCATCGTCGACGAGGTGATGACCGGCTTCCGGGTGTCCCGCGCCGGATGGCACGGCCTCGACCCGTCGGACGCGGACCTGTGGACGTACGGGAAGGTCATGGGTGGCGGCCTGCCCGCCGCGGCGTTCGGCGGGCGGACGGAGATCATGGCGAAGCTCGCCCCGGCCGGCCCGGTCTACCAGGCCGGCACGCTCTCCGGTAACCCGCTGGCCTGCGCGGCCGGCCTGGCCACGCTGCGGCTGGCCGACGACGCGCTCTACCGGCGGCTCGACGAGACCGCCGCCGCGCTCGGCAAGCTCACCACCGAGGCGCTGTCCGCGGCCGGCGTGCCGCACCGCCTCTCCACCGCGGGCAACATGTTCTCGGTCTTCTTCACCGACGCGGACGTGCACGACTACGACAGCGCCCGCACCCAGGTGGTGCCGGCGTTCAAGGCGTTCTTCCACGCGATGCTCGCCGGCGGCGTCTACCTGCCGCCGAGCGCGTTCGAGTCGTGGTTCGTCTCGACCGCGATCGACGACGCCGCGTGGGAGCAGATCGCCGCCGCCCTTCCGGTGGCGGCGCGGGCGGCGGCAGCGGCGGGAAGCGGGGGGTAACAATGGCGGAGACCGTGGTGCACGTGCTGCGGCACGGTGAGGTGCACAACCCGGACGGCATCCTCTACGGTCGCCTGCCCGGGTTCCGCCTCTCCGAGCTGGGCGTGCAGATGGCCAAGGCGGCGGCGCAGGCGCTCGCCGACCGGACCGTCGTGCACGTGGTGGCCAGCCCGCTGGAGCGCGCCCAGCAGACCGCCGAGCCGATCGCCGCGCAGTTCGGCCTCTCCGTCGGCGTCGACGAGCGGCTGATCGAGAGCGCGAACTGGTTCGAGGGCAAGAAGGTCTCGCCCGGTGACGGCTCGTTCCGCGACCCGCGCAACTGGTGGGTGCTGCGCGACCCGGTGACCCCGTCCTGGGGCGAGGCGTACCGGGCCATCGCCGAGCGCATGTTCGCCGCGCTGCACGCCGCCCGGGTCGCCGCCGAGGGGCGGGAGGCCGTGCTCGTGTCGCACCAGCTCCCGATCTGGACGCTGCGCCGGCACGTCGAGCGCAAGCGGCTCTGGCACGACCCGCGCCGCCGCCAGTGCGGCCTCGCCAGCCTCACCTCGTTCCACTTCGACGGTGCCAAGATCGTCGGCATCGGGTACTCCGAGCCGGCCGCCCACCTCGTGTCGATCTCGCCGACCGCCCGGACGGCCAAGGGGGCCTGATGCTCACCCGGAGGCTCGCCGCCGCGCTGCTCGCCGCCGTCACCGCCGGTACGGCGCTGGTCGGCTGCTCCTCCGGCAGCCAGGAGAGCCGGTGCACGGCCGACGGCTCGACTGTCACCTGCGCCCCGGACCAGCGCTCCAAGACGCCGAAGGTGAGCGGTGAACTGCTCACCGGCGGCAGCTACGACATCTCCCGCGACCGCGGGCAGGTCGTCGTGGTCAACTTCTGGGGCTCCTGGTGCGCGCCCTGCCGCGCCGAGGCGGACGACCTGGAGGCCACCTACCAGGCCACAAAGGGCTCCGGCGTGACGTTCCTCGGCATCAACGTGCAGGACAGCAAGGACAAGGCGCTCGCCTTCGAGGAGGGCCGGGTCACGTACCCGAGCATCTTCGACCCGGCCAGCCGGCAGGCGCTGAACTTCGACATCCCGCCGAACACCACCCCGGCCACCGTCGTGCTCGACCGCGAGGGCCGGATCGCCGTGGTGATCCGCCGGGCCGTCACCCGCGACGAACTGCGGCCGATCGTCGAGGACATCGCCGCCGAGTCGCCGCCGCCGAACGGCGCCCGCTGATGGGCGAGACGTTCCGCCAGCTCGCCGAGTCCGGCCCGCTGCTGCTCGCGGTCGGCGCGGCCGCACTGGCCGGACTGGTCAGCTTCCTGTCCCCGTGCGTGCTCCCGCTGATGCCCGGCTACCTGTCGTACGTGACGGGCTTGGCCGGCTCCGACCTTGAGGGTGCAAGGAAGGGCCCCCTGTTAACGCCTCCGGTAGAGGAAGGGCCCCTTCTTAACACCAGCGCCGCCGGCAGCGCCGGCGCCAGCGGCAGCGGCAGCGCGGGCGGCGGCGTGAGCGTCGCCGAGCGGGCGGCACCGCAGCGGACCACCGCCGCCGTCAAGGGCCGCGTGCTCGCCGGCACGCTGCTGTTCATCGCGGGCTTCACCGTCGTGTTCGTCGCCACCGCGATCCTCTTCTCCGGCGTCGGCAAGCTCTTCTTCCGGTACGAGCGCACGCTGGAGATCGTCATCGGCGCGCTCGTGGTGGTGCTCGGCCTCGGCTACCTCGGGGTGATCCCCGGCATGCAGCGGGAGTTCCGCATCCGCTGGCTGCCCTCCGCCGGGCTGCTCGGCGCACCGGTGCTCGGCGCGGTCTTCGCGCTCAGCTGGCTGCCCTGCACCGGCCCGACGCTCGGCGCGGTGCTCGGCATGGCGGCCACCGAGGGCGGAACCGACCGGGCCGTGGTGCTCGCCGTGGCGTACTGCCTCGGGTTGGGGATACCGTTCGTCGTCTTCGGGCTGGGCTTCCAGCGCCTGCTCGGGGTGTTCCGCGCCGTCCGGCGCAACAGCCGGTGGGTCACCCGGATCGGCGGCGCGCTGCTGATCGCGATCGGCCTGGCGCTGATCACCGGCGGATGGGTGAACGTGGTGATCTGGTTGCAGACGAACGTGGGCGTGGGCGAGGTGAGCATCTGATGACGACCGTCGACGACAGGCCGTCGACCCCACCCGCGCAGGCGCCCCGGCGGCGGGTCAACCCGGTGCTGGCCCTGCTGCGCAACTCGTGGCGGCAGCTCACCAGCATGCGTACGGCGCTGATCCTGCTGTTCCTGCTCGCCATCGCGGCCATCCCCGGCTCGGTGCTGCCCCAGCGCGGCGTCAACCCGGAACGCGTCAACCAGTGGTTCGTCGACCACCCCGACCTCGCGCCCCGGCTGAACCAGATCGGCGCGTTCGAGGTGTTCGGCTCGGTCTGGTTCTCCGCGATCTACCTGCTGCTGTTCACCTCGCTGATCGGCTGCATCCTGCCCCGCGCACGCGACCACGTCCGCGCGCTGCGGATGAGGCCACCGGCCGCGCCGAGGCGGTTCGACCGGCTGCCGCAGCACGCGGTGCTGGAGGCCCCGGCCGCCGCCGATCCCGAGGCGATCGCGGCGGTGCTGCGCCGCCGCCGGTGGCGGGTCACCGTGCGCGGCAACGAGGTCTCCGCCGAGAAGGGCTACCTCAAGGAGACCGGCAACCTGCTCTTCCACGTATCGCTGGTCGCCGTCCTGCTCGGGGTGGCGCTCGGTTCCTGGTACGGATGGCACGGCAACCGCATCCTGGTGGCGGGCGAGGACAACGCGTTCTGCAACACCCGCCAGCAGTACGCCGAGGCGTCGCTCGGTCCGCGCGTGGACAGCTCCGACCTGCCGCCGTTCTGTCTGACGCTGGAGAAGTTCGAGGCCGACTACCTGCCGTCCGGGCTGGCGTCCCGCTACTGGGCCACGGTGACAGTGGACGAGCCGGGCGGCACGGAACGGACCGCCGGGTTCTCGGTCAACTCGCCGCTGCGGCTCGGCTCGGCGAACGTCTACCTGCTCGGCAACGGCTACGCGCCGCTGCTGAAGTACACCGACAAGTACGGCCGCAGCCAGACCAGCGAGGCGCCGTTCCTGCGTACCGGGGACTCCAACGCGACGGAGGAGGGCGTGGCGATCTTCCCGGACGCCAACGTCGACCCGAAGACCGGCGCGCGTGCCCCGGATCAGCAGATCGCCTTCGACGGGCTCTATCTGCCGACCGCTCCGGAGAGCGCGCCGTACGTCTCGTCGCAGTACCCGGCCGAGCGGAACCCGGCGGTGAACCTGACCGCGTACCGGGGCAACCTCGGGCTGGACGCGGGCATCCCCGGCTCGGTGTACGCGCTGGACCGGCGGCAGATCGACGACGGCAAGCTCAAGGAGATCGGCACCAAGCTGCTGCGGCCGGGCGAGAAGTGGACCCTCGACGACGGCAGCACGCTGGAGTTCGTCGGCACCAAGCCGTACATCACGCTCGCGGTCCGGCACGCGCCCGGGCAGACGTTGCTGCTGGTGGCGAGCGGCACGCTGCTGCTGGGCCTGATGGGCTCGCTGTTCGCCCGGCGGCGCCGGGTCTGGTTCCGGGTTTCGCCCCCCGAGGGTGGATCTCCGACGAGCGGTAGTAGTTTGGTGGAGGCCGGTGGGCTGCCGCGCACCGAGCACCCTGGGTTCGCCGACGAGTTCGCGCAGCTCGTCGCCGCGGTGAGCGGTGACGCGCCGGACGCGCGGCGGGCGCGAGAAGGAGACGACTGATGTCCGCACTCTCCGACCAGCTGGTCGCGTTCGCGATCCTGGCGTACCTGATCGCGATGATCAGCCACGCGGTGGAGTTCGCGCTGGGCAACGCGCGAAAGGTGCCCGCGGCCGCGCCGGCGCGGGAGCTGGTCGGCGCGGGCGTCGGCGGAGCCGGCGGCACCATCGACGAGCCGGCCGTCGCGGCGACGCCGCCGCGTCCGGACCGCACCGGCGCGCGGGCCGTGCTGGCCGGCCGGATCGCCGCCTGGCTCACCGTGCTCGCCGCCGCCGTGCACCTGGGCGCCGTGGTCAGCCGGGGCCTCGCCGCCGACCGGATGCCCTGGGGCAACATGTACGAGTTCGTGCTGACCGGCACCTGGATCGGTGTGGCGGCCTGGCTCGTGGTGCTCTGGAAGCAGCCGTGGCTGCGCCGGCTCGGGCTGTTCCTGACGCTGGTCATGGTGCTGCTGCTGGCGTTCGCCGAGCTGAAGCTCTACGTGCCGATCGAGCCGCTGATGCCGGCGCTGCAGTCGTGGTGGTTCATCATCCACGTCTCGACGATCATCTTCGCCTCCGGCATCTTCCTGCTGGGCGTGGTGCCCGCCGCCGCGTACCTGATGCGGTCCGGCTGGGAGCAGGGGCGGCGCAGCTTCCCGTACACCCTGGCCCGCCGCCTCCCGGAGGCGGCCGGGCTGGAGCGGCTGACCTTCATGCTGCACGCCTTCTCGTTCCCGATCTTCACCTTCGCGGTGATCGCGGGGGCGATCTGGGCCGAGGCGGCGTGGGGTCGTGCCTGGGGCTGGGATCCGAAGGAGACCTGGGCGTTCATCTCCTGGGTGGTGTACGCGGGCTACCTGCACGCCCGGGCCACGCCGAGCGTGAAGCGCAACGTGGCCACCTGGATCTCCATCGTGGGCTTCCTGACCGTGATGATGAACCTGTTCGGCGTGAACTTCTTCTTCACCGGTCTGCACTCGTACGCCGGGGTGTAGTGCCGCTCAGCACCTCGTCCACCCGGCGCGTGACCTGGTAGGCCACCTCCGGCAGGTCGGCCAGTTCGAGGCGGTCCGCCCGCAGCGCGAACTGGGCGTGCAGCTCGCGGGCCACCGCGTCGCGGATCTCGGCTTGGAGCGGGCTGAGGCCGTCGGGGTCACCCACCACGTATGCGTCGTCCATCCGTCGATGATGAACCGCCGTCGGCGACGCTGTCAGTGACGAAGTCATCCGCCGAACCAGCCGGGTACGTCGAGGCGGAACACGTCGGCGGGGACCATCCGGCGCAGGTCGTCCTCGATGGCGGCGACCCGGTCCGCGCCGAGTGTGGCCGCCCAGCGGTCGCGTAACTCGTCGAAGATCACAGCCGAGCGGTGCAGCCCGTCGCGGCCCTTCGCGGTCATCCGGACCAGCCTGCGGCGGGCGTCGGCGGGGTCGTCCACGCGTTCCAGATAGCCGAGCGCGACCAGCCGGTCCACCGTCTTGCCCGCAGCCTGCTTGGAGACGCCGAGGCGTTGCCCCAGGTCGGAGGCGGTGGTGCCGGCCGGGCCGATGGCCTGGAGGACGAAGCCGTGTGCCGGGCGCAGCTCGGGGTGCCCCTGGCGGGCCAGTTCGGCGTGCAGGTCGTCGACGAGCGTGCGGAAACCGGCGAGCAGGAGCAGCGGCAGCGCGAAGCCGGGGCGGTCAGGCGTTGCCATGTTCGACAACCACGTTTACTATTTCGTCAACCATGTTGACCATCTTACGAGAAGGGCCCTGTCATGTCCCGCTTCACCGCGTACGAGCCGGACACCGCGCCCGCCGCCGCCCGCCCGGTCATGGCCGGAGTACGTCGCTCGCTGGGTCACCTGCCGGCCGCCGTGAGCCTGATGGCCGGCTCGCCCGAACTACTGAAGGGCTTCCTCGCCGCCAACGCCGCGTTCGAGGCCACCGACCTGGACCCGGTCGCCCGGGAGGTGGTCGTGCTGACCGTCGCCACCCGCAACGGCTGCCACCTCTGCGTGGCCATGCACACCGCGACGCTGGTCCGGCACGGCGCCACGCCCGAACTGATCGAGGCGCTGCGGACCGGCGCGACGCTGCCCGACCCCCGGCTGGAGGCGCTGCGCCGGTTCACCGTCGCCGTGCTCGACCACCGGGGCGCGGTCCCCGACGCCGACCTGGACGCGCTGCTCGCCGCCGGATGGCAGCCCCGGCACGCGCTGGACGTGGTGCTCGGCGTCGGCACGTACACGATCTCCACGTTCGCCAACCGGCTCACCGAGGCGCCGCTCGACGAGCCGCTGGCCGCGTACGCCTGGACGCCTGCCGCCTGAGCTGCGGGTGTTAAGAAGGGGCCCCTCCACTACCGGAGGCGTTAAAAGGGGGCCCGTCCTTACCTCCGCAGGAGGGTACGGGAGGATGGCGGTATGGCGGCTCGCTTCCCGTACACCGATCTGAAGGACTTCCTCGCGGCGCTGGAGCGTGCGGGCGAGCTGCGGCGGGTGAGCGCGCCGGTCGACCCCACGCTGGAGATCAGCGAGATCGTCACCCGTACCGTCCGGGCCGGCGGGCCCGCGCTGCTGTTCGAGCGCCCCACCCGGGGTGAGATGCCGGTGGCGATCAACCTGTTCGGCACCGAGAAGCGGATGGCGATGGCGCTCGGGGTGGAACACCTCGACGAGATCGGCGAGCGCATCGGCGACATGCTCAAGCCGGAGCTGCCGCAGGGCTTCTCCGGGATGATGGGCGGCCTGGGCAAGGTCATGCAGCTCAAGTCGATGCCGCCGAAGAAGGTGAAGACCGCGCCCTGCCAGCAGGTGGTCTACCGCGGCGACGACGTCGACCTGAACCGGCTGCCCGGGCTGCAGGTGTGGCCCGGTGACGGCGGGATCTTCCACAACTTCGGGCTGACCCACACCAAGCACCCGGAGACCGGCAAGCGCAACCTCGGGCTCTACCGGCTCCAGCAGCACTCGCACAACACCATCGGCATGCACTGGCAGATCCACAAGAACTCCACCGCGCACCACGCGGTCGCCGAGCGGCTCGGCCAGCGGCTGCCGGTGGCGATCGCGATCGGCGCGGACCCGGTGGTGGCGTACTCGGCAAGCGCGCCGCTGCCGGCCGACATCGACGAGTACCTGTTCGCCGGGTTCCTCGCCGGTGAGCGGGTCGAGATGGTGGACTGCCTGACCGTCCCGTTGCAGGTGCCGGCGCACGCGCAGATCGTGCTGGAGGGCTACATCGAGCCGGGTGAGCGCCTGCCCGAGGGTCCGTTCGGCGACCACACCGGCTTCTACACGCCGGTCGAGCCGTTCCCGGTCATGCACATCGAGTGCATGACCATGCAGCGTGACCCGGTCTACCACTCGATCGTCACGTCCCAGCCGCCGCAGGAGGACCACGGCCTCGGCAAGGCCACCGAACGGATCTTCGCGCCGCTGCTGCGCTTCCTGATCCCGGACATCGTCGACTACGACCTGCCCGCCGCCGGTGTCTTCCACAACTGCGCGATCGTGTCGATCCGCAAGCGCTACCCGAAGCACGCGCAGAAGGTCATGAACGCGATCTGGGGCGCGCACATGATGTCGCTGACCAAGCTGATCGTGATCGTCGACGAGGACTGCGACGTGCACGACTACAACGAGGTCGCGTTCCGCGCCTTCGGCAACGTCGACTACGCCCGCGACCTGATGGTCACCGAGGGGCCGGTGGACCACCTCGACCACGCCTCGTACCAGCAGTTCTGGGGTGGCAAGGCGGGCATCGACGCGACCCGCAAGCTGCCCGAGGAGGGCTACGGCAGGGGCTGGCCGGAGGAGATGCGCATGTCGCCCGAAGTGGTCTCGCTCGTCGACAAGCGCTGGAAGGAATACGGGATCCGATGACGGCGGCAGTACAGGAACGACCCGGCCGGGTCTCGTCCTTCCTCAAGCTCGTCGCCATCGAGCACTCGGTCTTCGCGCTTCCGTTCGCGTACCTGTCGGCGCTGACCGCGATGCAGCTCAACGGCGGGCGGGTGCGCTGGGGAGACCTGCTGCTGATCACCGTGGCGATGGTCGGCGCGCGGACGTTCGCGATGGCCGCGAACCGGATCCTCGACCGGCGGATCGACGCGCGGAACCCGCGTACCGCGAACCGGGAACTGGTGACCGGCGCGGTGAGCGTGCGGACGGCCTGGACCGGCGCGGCCGTCGCGCTCGTGGTGTTCCTGGCCGCCGCCGCCCTGCTCAACCCGCTCTGCCTGGTACTCGCGCCGCTCGCCGTGGTGCCGCTCGTGGTCTACCCGTACGCCAAGCGGTTCACGAACTGGCCGCACGCCATCCTCGGGGTGGCGCAGGCGGTCGGCCCGGTCGGCGCCTGGCTGGCGGTCACCGGCACGCTCGACGGCTCCGGCCCGGCGTGGCTGCTCGGTGCCGCCGTCGGCCTGTGGATCGGCGGCTTCGACCTGATCTACGCCTGCCAGGACTCGGAGATCGACCGGGAGATCGGGGTGCACAGCGTCCCCGCCCGGTACGGCCGGCGCTTCGCGCTGCACGCCTCCACCGTCGCGCACGTGGTGACGTTCGCGCTGTTCATCTGGTTCGGCGCCTGGGTCGGCTTCGGCTGGCTGTGGTGGATCGGGCTGGCGCTCACCGCTGTCGCCTTCGCCTACCAGCACATGGTGGTCAGCCCCACCGACCTGAGCAAGGTCAACCGGGCGTTCTTCACCGCGAACGGCTTCGTCGGCATCGCGTTGTTCCTCCTCGCGCTGCTCGACCTGGTGATCCGGCTCGGCCTGCGGGCGTAACGGCGACGCCGGCACCCGGTCAGGACGCCGCGCCGACCGGGTAGCGGGCGCTCTCCAGCGTCCAGTCGACGGTGCCGCGCACGGCGGCGGCCAGCCCGTCGAGGTGGCTCGCGACGGCCTCGTCGAGCGTCGGGCCGAACGACGGCGCCGCCGCCAGGAGCGCCGCGAACCGGTCCATCTCGGCCCGCCAGTGCCCGGCCACCAGGTCGACCGCCGCCGGCAGCGGCACGCCCCGCTCGGTGGCCGTCGCCAGCACCAGGTTGTGCCCGCCGCCGGTGGCCCGGTCACGCTCCAGCGAGGCGATGTCGTTGAACCAGGAGAGCAGGTCGTTGGCGAGGCCGGCGAGCCGCCGCAGCGCCGGATGATGGTAGACCGCGTCGGGCAGCGGACGCCCGGACGCGAACTCGATCAGCGGGTACGACACGTACGCCGCCGACGTGGCCCGGCGCAGCCGCACGTACTCGGCGACGCCCGGCGGGCGGCCGGACGTGGTGGCGGTGGCCTCCCGGTGGACCCCGTCGAGGTGGTCGGCGACCGCGTCGGCGAAACGCAGCCGCCACCGGGCCGGCATCCGGCGGCGGGGTTCCCGCCACGCCTGCACCAGCAGCCGCCGCAGTGGGCCGGAGAAGCCCGGGTGGCGGGCGCGCGGACCCTCGCGCAGCAGGGCGAGTGCGCCGTCGCGCAGCGCGCGGATCTGCGGCGGGGTGAGCCCGTCCCGCCCGTCGCAGGCGTCGTCGACGAGGAAGAACCAGGTGAACAACGCGGTCAGCACCCGCAGGTCGGGCTCGGTGGCGTCCGGGTAGAGGCGGCCCGCGTACCGGGCGAAGCCGGCCCGCGCCAGCCGTCGCCGGGTCACCGGGTCAGCCGGCAGGCCGAGCCGGTCGACCTGCTCCACCAGCCAGCCCTGCACGTCGTCGGCGTACGGGGAGAGGCGGGGCGGGATGGGACAGTCGGCGCGGAGCGCCCGCAGCACCGCCGCCGTCATCACCGGCCCTTCCGTGGACGTCGATCGCCGCCCGAAGAATTTCACGTCGCTGGAAGTTCCGTGAACCCTCTGGACATCCCGGACGGGCCGACCGAACGGGGGTCGCCGCCCGCCGTCCGCGGCGACCAGGCACGCTTGAGGCATGCGCGAACCATGGGTGGTGGGTGTCTCCGGCGCGTCCGGGACGCCGTACGCGGCGGCTGTCGTCCGGGGACTGCTCGACGCCGGTCAGGCGGTGGACCTGATCGTCTCCCGGGCGGCCCGGCTGACGGTGCTGGACGAGACCGGCCGGCCCTTCCGGGACGCGCACTGGACCGAGGACCTGGCCGCCTGGCTCGACCGCGACCTCACCGGCGCGGACCTGCGGCACTGGCCCGCCGGTGACCTGGCCGCCGGCCCGAGCAGCGGCTCCTACCCGGTACGCGGCATGGCGGTGGTGCCGGCCAGCACCGCCGCGTGCGCGGGCATCGCCATCGGGTTGTCGAAGGATCTGCTCCAGCGTGCCGCCGAGGTGAACCTCAAGGAGCGCCGCCCGGTGGTCGTGGTGCCCCGGGAGACGCCGGTGACCCGCAGTCACCTGGAGCACCTCATCGCGCTGCACGACGCGGGCGCGGTGGTGCTGCCGGCCAGTCCGGGCTTCTACGGCGCCGGGGCAGCGGCGTCCGCCGGGCAGCTCGTGGACTTCGTGGCCGGGAAGGTGCTCGACGCGCTCGGTGTCGAGCACACGCTGTTCCGGCGGTGGTCGGGCGAACTGGCCGCCGGTCGCCGGGAGGCGGATCCGCGCTGACGGACCCGGTGGGCGACGTCCGGGGCGCGGCCCTCGGCCGGACCGCGCCCCGCACGTTCAGTACATGCCGGCGTTCGCCGGTCCGGGGCCGGTGGAAGCGGTCGGGCCCATGTTGCGGGCCTTGCCCATGTCCTCCGCCTCGTCCAGCATGCCCTCCCCCTCGAGCAGGGCCCGCACCTCGGATTCCCGAAACCGGCGGTGCCCTCCTGGAGTCCGGATACTGCCGATCCGGCCGGCCGCTGCCCATCTGGTCACGGTCTTCGGGTCCACCCGAAACAGCGCAGCGACCTCACCCGGTGTCAGCAGGCGATCTCCAGTGTCCACAGCCCCCTCCTCGCGTCGACGAAGCCCCCGGCTGAACACACTGCCCCCGGCCGGTGCGAGCCCAGAGCCGTCATGAGGGACGTATGGCAATTACAGCACCGGCTACCGGACGTGTCCGCCAAACGCGAAAAACGCACACACTGGGAAGTTAGGAAATGGTACCGGTGAAGAACCCCCTGATCGTACGTTTGTGAAGGGCCGGTGCACCGGTACCGACAGTGTTCGGTGGCCGCCGAGCGGATAGGGTCACTCTCCGTGGACACGATCGACCTGAGCCTCGTGGAGTTGTTGCGGGGCAACGCCCGTCTGTCGTACGCCGAGCTGGCCCGTCAGGTCGGCCTCTCCGCCCCGGCCGTGCACGAGCGGGTCGGCAAGCTGGAGTCCAGCGGCGTGATCCGGGCGTACCGGGCCGAGGTCGAGCCGGAGTCGATCGGGCTCGGCGTCACCGCGTTGATCGGCATCATCGAGGACTCCGACGCCGACACCGACGACGTGCTGGAGTCGTTCCGCCGGATCCCCGAGATCGAGTCCTGCTACTTCATGGCCGGCGTCGAGTCCTTCCTGCTCAAGGCGCGGGTCGGCACGATCGCCGAGCTGGAGCAGCTGATCGTCCGGCTGAACCGGACGGCGGGTGTGGCGTCCACCCGTACCAGCATCGCCCTGTCGACCAAGTGGGAGAACCGCCCGCAGCCGCTGGAACCCCCCACCGCCTGACGCCTCTGGCCCCGGGGCGGGGGTTGCGGTTACCGTGCGCCGATGACGAGCTCGGAGCGCGGCGCCGCAGTGGTCACGGGTGCGGCCGGTGGGCTGGGGCGGGCCATCGCCGCCGCGCTGCACGCCGACGGGTGGAACGTGCTGCTCACCGACGTGGACGCCGCGGCCGTGTCGGCCGCCGCCGCGCCGCTGGGTGGCTGGTCGCGCCCCCTCGACGTACGCGACGAATCCGCCTGCGCGGACGTCGCCGCTGAGGCGGCGGCCGCCCCCGGCGGCCTCGGGCTCTGGGTGAACAACGCGGGCATCCTGGTCACCGGGCCGTCCTGGGCGCACGACGCCCCGGCCCGCCGCGCGCTGGTCGAGGTCAACGCGCTCGGCGCGATGAACGGCACGCTCGCCGCCGTCGCGGTGATGCGCGAGCAGGGCCGCGGCCACGTACTGAACGTCGTCTCGCTGGCCGGGCTGATCGCCGCGCCCGGCGAGACGGTGTACGCGGCCAGCAAGCACGCCCTGCTCGCGTTCAGCCTCGGCACCCTGAGCGACCTGCGGATGGCCGGCGTCCGGGGCGTACACGTGTCGTGCCTGTGCCCGGACGGGATCTGGACGCCGATGCTGCACGACAAGCTGGACGACCCGGGGGCGCTGGCGTCCTTCACCGGTGCGCTGCTCACGCCGGAGCGGGTGGCCGCGCGGGCCGTCCGGCTGGCCCGGCGGCCCCGGCCGGTGGTCAGCCTGCCGCGCTGGCGCGGCGCCCAGGTGCGGCTCCTGGACGCCTTCCCCCGGCTCGCCCTGGCCCTCACGCCGGTGATCCGGGCCACCGGACGAGCCGGTCAGCGGCGGCAGGCCCGCCGGGTCCGGGAGAACCCGAGCCCACCTCGCTTGTAACGTTGCCGGCGTGACTCACTTCGACAGGTGCGACGAGGCCAGCCGGCGTTGGGTGACCGAGGCGATCGCCACTGTCGAGGCGGACGCCAACCGCTCCGCCGACACCCACCTGCTGCCGTTCCCGCTGCCCCGCGAGTGGGGGATCGACCTCTACCTCAAGGACGAGTCGGTGCACCCCACCGGCTCGCTGAAGCACCGGCTCGCCCGGTCGCTGTTCCTCTACGGGCTCTGCAACGGCTGGATCGGCCCGGACACCACGATCGTCGAGGCGTCGTCCGGATCCACGGCGGTCTCCGAGGCATACTTCGCCCGGATGCTCGGGCTGCCGTTCATCGCCGTCATGCCCGCCTCCACGTCGCCGGAGAAGATCGCCCAGATCGAGTTCCAGGGCGGACGCTGCCACCTGGTGGACGACCCGTCGAAGGTCGTGGTGGAGGCGCGCTGGCTCGCCGAGGACAGCGGCGGCCGGTTCATGGACCAGTTCACCTACGCCGAGCGGGCCACCGACTGGCGGGGCAACAACAACATCGCCGAGTCGATCTACGCCCAGCTCGCGCTGGAACGGCACCCGGTGCCCGCCTGGATCGTGGTCGGCGCCGGCACCGGCGGCACCAGCGCCACCATCGGCCGCTACGCCCGGTATCGCCGGCTGCCCACCAAGCTCTGCGTGGTGGACCCGGAGAACTCCGCGTTCTACCCCGCCTGGCAGGCCGGCGACTGGTCGGTACGCACCGACCGCGGCTCCCGGATCGAGGGCATCGGGCGGCCCACCGTCGAGGCGTCGTTCCTGCCCAGCGTGGTGGACCGGATGGTGCAGGTGCCGGACGCCGCGTCGCTCGCCGCCATGCGGGCCGGTTCGGCGGTGCTCGGCCGCCGCGTGGGCGGCTCCACCGGCACCAACCTGTGGGGCGCGTTCGGGCTGATCGCGCAGATGCGCGCCGCCGGGCGTACCGGCTCGGTGGTCACGCTGATCTGCGATCCGGGCGACAGGTACGGCGACACCTACTACTCCGACGAGTGGGTGGCCGCGCAGGGCCTCGACCTCGCCCCGCACCTCGCGACCATCGCCCGGTTCCTGACCGACGGCACCTGGCCGGCGGCCTGAGCCGGGCCCCGGCCGGTCAGCGCGGGTCGACCCGCTCGGCCAGCCCCGGGTAGCGCACCACGAAGCCCTCCGGGTCGACCTCCAGGTCCGCGGTGAACGTGCCGCTCGCGTACCGGACCCGGCCCGGACCCAGCGAGGTGTAGACCTGCTCGGCGGGCACCACGGCCAGGCCGGGCAGCAGCACCCAGGCCACATTCACGGCCGTGGCCAGGTCGGCGGGCAGCCGCCCCAGCCCGATCCGGCGGATCGGCAGCGTGTTCGTCAGCGGGGAACCGCCCAGGTCCACGTCGAGCGCCTCGGCCAGCCGGCCCGGGTCGTCGGTACCCGGCAGACCTGCCGGTGGGTGGCCCGCCGCGCTCAGCGCCGCGTCCAGGTCACCCTCCTCGCCGGTACGCACGCGCCACCCGTCCCGGCCCCGCTCCAGGCGTACGCTCCGCGACCAGCCGGCGCCCTCGGACTCGACCTCCAGCCGGTTCGTCGACCAGTCCGGCCCGACGGTCAGGCGATACCGGCACGTGTACGGGATCGGATCCACGGCGAGCGCCACACCCTGCGCGGTCAGCCCCGGACCGTCGTCGAGCACGACGTGCTCGGAGCCGGCGGTGTCGGTCCGGGCCCAGAAGAGCGACTTCGGCATGGTCCGGACGTTACGCGACCCGGCCGTCGGCGGCAGCGGATGCGCGAACGCCGCCGCGAGCCGGGGCGTTACCGACTACCCCTGCTCGTCGCCCTCGGTGGGGCGGGGCGGCCGGTTGTGGCGGGCCCACTCGTCGACCTCGTCCGCGTCCCAGACGTTCATGCCGATCAGCCGGGCGAGCGGCTCGGGGAACCCGGGGCGGCGGGTGATCTGCAGAACCCGCTGACGCGATACGCCGAACAGGGCGGCCAGCTCGCCGGGCCCGTACAGACGCGGTGTGTTCATTACGTTGCCGGGCTACTCGTCGTCGTCCGCCGGCAGGGGCGGTCGGTGTTCCCGGATGTACCGCTCGACGTCCCGCTTCAACCAGACCGCACCGACCGACAGCTCTTGATACGGCGCGGGGAATGCGGGGTGCCGCCGGATCTCGCGGAATCTCGATCTGCCCACGCCGAGCATCTTCAAGATCTCACCGGCCGCGACAAGTTCGCCCGGTCCCGTCTCCTTGGTCACGACTTCAAAGGTAGGAGCGGGCGCAAGTGAGCGATCTGATGGATCAGGCCCTCCGCCCGGTGGCGAGTTCACGACGTCATCGCGCAGCT
>NZ_JBMVFV010000008.1:0-115062 GCF_049538395.1 Micromonospora sp. AB353
CGGGCCGGGCTGGTCGAGGCGGCGCGGTGGCTCGCCGGCCAGGACTCCTTCCTGGGTACGGCCACCGGGCTGCTCGTCGACCTCGGCCGCCTCGACGACCTGGACGAGGTAGCCGCGCTCTGCGCCGGCCGGCCCGTGGTGGCGGTGCGCACCGCGCACCGTATCCGCGAGCGTCTGCTCACCATGCGGCAGCGGCCCGACCCGGCGGCCCTCGCCGGCACCGTGGCCCACCTCGCCGGGCGCGGCGACCTGGCCGGCGGGCTGTTCGCGGTGACGCTCGTCGGGCACGGGTCGGAGTTCGGCTGGAAGACGCCGTGGCGGGAGCTGCTGACCGGGCTGCGCGGTCACCCGGACGCCGACGTGCGGGAGGCCGCGTACACGCTCGACATGAGCTGACCGGGCAGCGTGTCGCCCTATGCTCGGGGCGTGACGCTTCAGCGGATGGACCACGTCAGCGTCGTGGTGGACGACCTGCCGGCCGCGATCGCCTTCTTCACCGAACTCGGGATGGAGGTGGAGGGCGAGATGCCGGTCGAGGGGCAGTGGGTGGACCGGGTCAACGGCATCGACGGCGTGCGGGTCGACATCGCGATGATGCGCACCCCGGACGGCCACGGCAAGCTCGAACTGACGCGGTTCCGGGCGCCGGCACTCGTCGCCGCCGAACCGGCGGACGCGCCGCCGAACACGCTGGGCCTGCGGTCGGTCATGTTCGCCGTGGACGACGTCGACGACACGGTGGCCCGGCTGCGGGCCCACGGCGGCGAGCTGATCGGTGAGGTGGCCGACTACGGGGACGTCTACCGGCTCTGCTACCTGCGTGGTCCGGCGGGCGTCATCGTGGCGCTGGCCGAGCAGCTGAGCTGACGCCTACCGCGCGTCGACCGCGGCCAGCACTGTCATCGCCTCGCGTTCGCGGACGGCCAGGTCGGCCAGGACCGCCGACGCGCGGGTCAGGTGGGCGGCGTCTCCGGTCCGCCCGGCGGTGGCGAGGTGGTCGGCGACGGTGGTCCACAGCGGCGCGATGCCGGCGTACATGAGCTGTGCCCGGCGCACATGGGCGTCGCCGGTGACGGTGGCGGCCTCGGCGAGGAAGTCCCGGTACATGGCGCGGAACAGCGCGCCGCCGGTGCCGCCGCGTTCCATCAGCGTCGCGGCGAGCGGCAGGTCGCGGGCCGGGTCGGCGGCGCGGTCCAGCCAGCGGGTCACCCGGGCGGCGGCGGTGGCGATCCCCCGGTGGCCGAGGTTGGCGATCGGCGGATCGAGGAACGCCCCGGCGTTGGCGCGTACCGCCGCGCGGACGGCGGCGTCCAGGTCCGGCGGGCCGCCGGGAGCGGTGAGCGTGTACGACAGGTGGCGCGCGGTCATCGGCCCACGCGCGGCGCGGGCCCGGGCCAGGCTGTCCAGCGTGGTGGTCACCGCGCCGCCCTGCTGGGCGGTGTCGACCAGGTGGGCGTGGGTGTCGTCGTAGCCGTACATCGCGACCGTGTGCCCGCCGAAGTGGACCCTGGTGGTGAAGTAGTCCAGGTGGTACGAGTCGAGTTGCAGGCCGACCGGCTGCCCGGCGTCCAGCGCGTCGGTGACGTTCCGCCACGCCCTGGCCGCCGACGTCGTCTCCCGGACGCGCAGGTCCAGGCCGAGGCGGCCGGCGGCGGCCCGGGTCACGCACAGCGGCTTGGTGCGCCCGCCGAGGAACGGCACGTCCATGCTCTTGGCGTCCCAGTAGACGAAGCCGAGCCCCTCGCCGAGGCCGAACAGCATCGGCTCGGACAGGTCCAGGCCCGCGTGCCGGGTCAGCACGCCGAGCGTGGTGGTCTCGCAGTGCAGTCCGGGGCGAGGCGTCACGTCGTCGAGGATCACGTCGCCTCCTGTTCCGCCGGCTCGGCGCTCGGGTCGTGCGCCCTGACGGCGGTGCCCGGGTCGTGCGTCGCGACGACGGCGTCCGGGCCGTGGTCGGGGGCCGGGGACAGCAGCGGGCGCAGCGGCCCGTCGCCGGGGGTGCCGGACATCCGGCGGGCCACCCCGGCGAGCAGGTCGGCGGCCTGGACGCGCGGGTCGTCGCGCGAATCGGTCATCACCAGCCCGGCCAGCGGTGACGGGCCGGCCGGGTCGCCCGCGGCCAGTGCCGCCTGGAGGCGGCGCAGCCGGTCCTCGGTGAGCGCGCTCTGCTCGTCGTGGATCACCAGCACCCGCCGCCGGCCGGCGCTCCAGTGCAGCACGGTCTCGGCCAATGCCGGCAGCAGCGGCTCCAGCGGTGGCGGGATCGTCCGGTCGCCCGCGTACAACCGGGCCTGCACGGCTGCCACCCGGGCCGGGTCGAGCGCGTCGAGGACCGCACCGGCCTGCGCGTCGCCGACGTCGCGACGCAGCGCGTCCCGCGCGGCGAAGAACCGCTCGACGCTCCGGTCGTCCGCCCGGTCCCGCCGCTTGGTGCGCAGCATCTCGACAACGGCGGCGAGGAAGGCCGCCCAGCCGCCCCCGGCCGCCTGCCCGGCCCGGTGCAGCGCCGCGGCGGCCGGACGCCGGTCACCGGACAGCCGGGTGCCCGCCGCGTACGACGGCTCGGCCAGCAGCAGGTCGACGACCCGGGTGGCGAGGAAGAACTCCTTGTCGACCAGGTGCACGTGCGCCCGCCCGCGCAGCGCCGACAGGAACCACCGCACCGCCTCGGCGGCCTCGCGGCGGCGCAGGAACTGCCGGGACTTGACCTCGTCGGGCGAGAACCGGAACCCGGACCGCAGCGTACGGATCAGCTCGGCCGCCTCGTCGCGGCTCAGGTCGACGCCGGCGTGGACGATCACCGGAGTGGCCGGGTCGAGCAGGTTGGTGCCGGAGAAGCCGGACTCGTCGCAGGCGATCTCCACCACCGGCCCGGTCACCGCGCCGGACGGCGGCAGCCCGCCCTGAAGCGGCAACCTGGTGGTGGACGTTCCCCCGGCCATGCCGACATGCTCGCCGACCGGGCGCGCCGGGGCCAGCCGATTCGGCCACGCCGGCCTCATTCCCGCGGCGTCGAGCGCCGCCAGGAACGTCTCCCGATCCACGGCGGGACCGTACGCCGCCCCACCGACAAGCTGTCAGCGGCCGTGTCAGCGCCGTGTCAGGGCGGTGGCGGTACGGCCGCCCATGGTGGTCGCATGACGAGTTCAGCGATAGCGGTCTCCGGGCTGCGCAAGGCGTACAAGGACCGGGTGGTGCTCGACGGCATCGACCTGGACGTCCCGGCCGGGACGATCTTCTCCCTGCTCGGCCCGAACGGGGCCGGCAAGACGACGACTGTGAACATCCTGACCACCCTGATCCGCGCCGACGCCGGGTCGGTGCGGGTGGCCGGGCACGACGTGGCCACCGAGGCCAAGGCGGTCCGCGCGGCGATCGGCGTGACCGGGCAGTTCGCGGCGGTGGACGAACTGCTCACCGGGCGGGAGAACCTGCAACTGATGGTCGACCTCGGCCCGCGCAACCGGGTGACCGGCAAGCGGGTCGTCGCCGAACTGCTGGAACGGTTCGACCTGGTCGAGGCCGCCGACAAGCTGGTGTCGACGTACTCCGGGGGTATGCGCCGCAAGCTGGACCTGGCGATGACGCTGGTCGGCGAGCCGCGGATCATCTTCCTGGACGAGCCGACGACCGGGCTGGACCCGCGCAGCCGCCGCACCATGTGGTCGATCATCAGGGAGCTGGTGGCCGGCGGCGTGACGGTCTTCCTCACCACCCAGTACCTCGACGAGGCCGACCGCCTCGCGGACCGGATCGCGGTGCTCGACCAGGGCCGGCTGGTCGCCCAGGGCACGCCGGAGGAGCTGAAGCGCCGGATCCCCGGCACGCACGTGCGGTTGCGGTTCGGCACCGGCGCCGAACTCGACGCGGCGGCGCTGGTGCTGCCCGAGGCGGTACGCGACGAGGAGGCGCTGGCGCTGCGCGTGCCCACCGACGGCGGGACCACGGCGCTGCGCGCCCTGCTCGACCGGCTCGACGCGCACGCGATCAGCGCCGACGACCTGTCCGTCCAGACCCCCGACCTCGACGACGTCTTCCTGGCCCTGACGGGCCGCACCACGGAGGTGGCCGCCAAATGAGCAGGAACCACTCGGTCGTCATGCTGCGCCGCAACCTGACGCACCTGCGCCGCAACCCGACCTCGGTGTTCAACGCCGTGCTGATGCCGATCATCGTGATGCTGATGTTCGTGTACATGCTCGGCGACGCGTTCTCCGTCGGCGTCGACTACGTCGACTACGCGACGCCGGGCCTGATGCTGCTGGCGGTCTGCTACGGCCTCGGCGGCACCGCGACGTCGGTGAACTCCGACATGACCAAGGGCATCATCAACCGGTTCAAGGTCATGCACGTCTCCCGGGGCGCGGTGCTGACCGGCCACGTCGTGGCCACCGTGCTGACGAACGTCCTCGCGGTAGCGGCCCTGGTCGGGGTGGCGTTCCTGCTCGGCTTCCGCCCGGCCGCCGGACCGCTGCACTGGCTCGGCGTGGCCGGCGTGGTGGTGCTGCTCAGCGTCGCGGTCAGCTGGTTCACCGTCGCGCTGGGCCTGTTCGCCAAGTCGCCGGAGTCGGCGGGCATGGCCTCCGTGCCGCTGGTCCTGCTGCCGTTCTTCAGCAGCGCGATCGTGCCCGCCGACAAGATGGGGCCGGGTCTGCGGCAGATCGCCGAGTACCAGCCGTTCACGCCGATCATCGAGACGCTGCGCGGCCTGCTCGAGGGCGCGCCGTCGGCCGGCGACGTGATCCCCGCGCTCGCCTGGTGCGCCGGCATCGCGGTGGTCGGCTACCTGTGGGCGCGGTCCACGTTCACGAAGCGAGCGTGACCTCGACCAGCCGCTCCCAGCCGGTCTCCCGGCCCTGTGCGACCGCCTCGGCGAACCCCGCGTCGCCGAGGCGGTCGCGCGCCGCCGCCTCGATCCGGGGCACGTCGGGGTGGGTGCGGTCGGGCTGCCCGCGTACCGCGGTGGCGGCGCCGAGCAGCCGCGCCGCCTGGTCCGGCCGGTCCAGGCGCAACGCCAGGTCCGCGACACCGACGAGCACCTGCGCGGTCAGCGGCGCATAGCCACCCTCGCGCGCCGCGCGGCACGCCGCCGCCCGATGGGTACGCGACTGCTCGACGTCCTCGGTCAGGTAGCCCAGCAGATCCTGGGTGCCCGCCCGGACACTGGCCAGGTCCGCCTCGTCGCCGAGCAGCGCCGACACCGACCGCAGCTGCGCGTACGCCTCGTCCGCGTCACCGTCGTGACGGGCCAGGTACGCCCGGACCAGCGCCAGTTCGGCCAGCGCGCCCGGCCAGGCGACCCCGGCGGCGAGCCGGTGCGCCTCGGCCAGCGCGTCGGCGCTCGCCGCCGCGTCGTCGCCCAGCCGGTACAGCCAGGCCAGCCGCGCCCGCATCCGGATCACGTCCTCGACGGCGCCGACCTCGGTGACCGCTCTGACCGCCTGCTCGTAGTAGTCGCAGGCGGCGGCGACGTCACCGCGTACGGCGATCAGCTCGGCCAGCTCGCTGAGCGCGAACGAGATCCCGAAGCGTTCACCGACCGCCCGGAACTCGGCGAGCGCCTGCCGCAGGCACGCCTCCGCCTGCGCCGCCTCGATGCCGAGGATGACCCGCAGCTTGCCCAGGTGCAGCCGGGCCAGCGCGCGTACCCACGGATCCTCGTGGTCGAGCAGCGACTCCCAGGCGGGCAGCAGCGCGTCCGGTTCCCGCAACATCCGCTCCATCGGCACGACCAGGGCCAGCTCCGGGTGGCCGCCGCGGCCCTCCCCGCTCAACCGGTACGCCTTGTCGATCCACTCGGCCGCGTGCTGCGCGTCGCCCGGCCCGGAACTGAGGAACAGCACCACGAGTCCGTACACCACGGCGCGGATGTCGTCGGGCACCTCGCCGGGCGCCTCGGTGGCCGCGGCGATCAGTTCCATGCCCTCGGTGCGGTGGCCGCCGAGCCACCAGTACCAGCCGGCGCCGGCGGCGAGCCGCATCGCCTCGGGCCCCTCGCCCGCGGCGAGCGCGCCACGCATCGCGGCGGTGATGTTGTCGTGCTCCGCGTCCAGCCGGGCGAGCCAGGTGAGCTGGTCGACGCGGCGCAGCCGCGGTTCGGCGGTCTCGGCCAGCGCGGTGAAGTACGCCAGGTGCGCGCGGCGCGTGGTGTCCTCCTCCCCCGCCTCGGCGAGCCGCTGCGCGGCGTACTCCTTGATCGTGCCGAGCATGCGGTAGCGCGGCGCGACGTCGCCGGCGGCGACCAGCAGCGACTTCTCGGTCAGCGCGGTGAGCAGGTCGAGCACGTCGCCCGCCTCGACGGCGCCGCCGGCGCAGACCCGCTCGGCCGCGTCCAGGCTCGCCCCGCCGGAGAACACCGACAGCCGGCGCAGCACCGCGCGTTCGGCGTCGCTGAGCAGTTCCCAGCTCCAGTCGACCATCGCGCGCAGCGTCCGGTGCCGGGGCAGGGCGGTCCGGCTGCCGCCGGTGAGCAGCCGGAACCGGTCGTCGAGCCGGGTGGCGAGCTGGTCGACGGACATGGCGCGCAGCCGCGCCGCGGCCAGCTCGATCGCCAGCGGCATGCCGTCGAGCGCGCGGCAGATCCGCGCCATCGTCGTCGCGGTACGGGCGTCGAACGCGAGGTCCCGGCGTACCGCCGCGGCCCGGTCCCGCAGCAGGCGCACGGCGGGCGACGACTCGACCTCGGCGGCAGTGGCGTCGCCGCCGGGCAGGCCGAGCGGCGCGACCGGCCACAGCGTCTCCCCGGTGATGCCGAGTGGTTCCCGGCTGGTGGCCAGGATGCGCAGCCGCCGGCACTCGCCGAGCAGCCGGTGCGCCAGCGTCGCCGCCGCCTCGACGACGTGTTCGCAGTTGTCCAGGATCAGCAGCATCTCCCGGTCCCGGATCGCCGCGACCAGCCGGTCGACCGGTTCCGCGCTGCCCGCGTCGCCGAGCAGCGCGTCCCGCAGGCCGAGCCCGGAGATCGCCGCCTGCACCACGTCCCCGTCGGCGCTGACGGCGGCGAACTCCACCAGCCACGCGCCGTCCGGCAGGTCGCCGGTCAGCCGGCGCCCGGTCTCGGTGGCCAGCCTGGTCTTCCCGGAGCCGCCCGGCCCGGTGAGCGTGGTGAGCCGGTGTTCGGCCACCAGCGCGCCGACGGCGGCGAGGTCGGCGTCCCGCCCGACGAAGCTGGTCAGCTCGGCGCGCAGGTTGGTCCGGCGGGTGTCCTCCCGGCGTACCGTCTCGCCGCGCAGCAGGGCGACGTGCAGCGCCGACAGCTCCGGGGACGGGTCGGCGCCCAGGGCGTCGGCGAGCGCGTCGGCGGTGCGCTGGTAGACCAGCAGCGCCTCGGTGTCCCGGCCGGCCGCGACGAGCGCGCGCATCAGCGACATGGCGAGCCGTTCGCGCACCGGATGGGCGGCCGCCAGGTCGGTCAGTTCCGGGATCAGATCGGCCTCCCGGCCGAGCCCGATCTCCGCGTCGTACCGGTCCTCCGTCGCGGTCAGGCGCAGTCGTTCCAGCCGGGTGGCCGCCGCGTCGAGCGCCGGGCTGTCGGGCAGGCCGACGTCGCGCAGCGCGTCGCCGCGCCACAGGCCCAGCGCCTCGCGCAGCAGCCGGACCCGCTGCGGCCCGTCGCCGTCGCGGGCCCGGCGGACGAGACGTTCGAACCGTACGGCGTCGACGGCGTCGGGCTCGACGACGAGCCGGTAGCCGTCCGGCAGCCCGTCGACCGCGCCCGCCGGCAGGGCCTTGCGCAGCCGGGACACCAGGCGTTGCAGCGCGTTGGCCGCGTCGGCGGGCGGGTGCTCGCCCCAGATCCAGTCGACGAGCGCCGCCTTCGGGACCACCCGGCCGGGCTGGAGCGCGAGGGCGGCCAGCAGCGCGCGCAGCCGCGCGCCCGGCACGTCGGCCGGGACGCCGCCGTCCGTGGTGACCTGGAACGGCCCGAGCAACCCGATCTGCACCCGCCGATCCTGCCACGACCGGCGACCCGGCCCGGGTCGCCGCCCCCGCCGGTCAGGTGGCCGGGCGCAGGTGCCGGCGCTACCTGGTTCACGCACCCATCTCGTACGGGGCACCTCCGGGACACCGATCCTGATAGGTTGCGCGCTCCGCACGGGTTCGACGGGGGAATGCGCATGTCCGACACGGGGGCCGGATCCGATCAGGGAGCGACCGGGAACGAGGAACAGCGGGCAGACACCGCCTGGATGCCGCCGTCCGGCGAGTCGCCGGCCGCTCCCGGCCCGCCACCGCCGGGTCCGGCCTACACACCGCCCACCGCGGGTCCGGCTTACACACCGCCCACCGCGGGTCCGGCTTACGGGCAGCCGACCGCGGTTGCGCCGTTCGGGCCGGCTGCGCCGTTCGGGGCGTACCCGCCGCCCGGCCCGCCGTCGACCGGCCGCAGCCGCGGACTGGTCGCCGCCGTCGCGGCGCTGAGCGTGTTGCTGCTGGTGGCGTGCTCGGGCCTGATCGGCGGCGCGTTCCTGCTGCGGTCCTCCGCGCGACAGACGGCCGAGCCGGAGCCGGTCGCGCCGCCGGTGGCGCCCTGGCGGTCGTCCGGCACGACGCCCGCGCCGGGCGCGACGGCGAGCGTGGAGCCCTCCACGCGCGGGCCGCAGCCCAGCGACTTCCCGGCGGCGCAGATCTCCGACCTCAACGACGTGTGCGACGGCGTCCTCTACTTCCCGCAGTCGCCGAAGCGCACCGGAGCGGCGCCGCACCCGGTGGCGCTGCTCGTCGACACCGACATGGGCACGCGCCGCCACGACCGGGTCTACTACTACGACGAGGGCCTGTCGAAGCGGGTGGAACGGACCTGGGCGTCGGAGGATCCGAAGGTCGTGCAGATGGTCGCCTGCCTGGATCGCACCAGCACCGGCACGACGATCCGCAAGTGCCGCTACGACGACCCGAAGCCGGACACGCTGACGCTGCTGAAGGCCACCTACCGCCTGCGGGTGTACGAGGTGGCGACCGGCCGCAGGCTGCTGGACAAGACCATGGGCGGGGACGACCAGCAGTGCCCGTACGTGGTCCTGTACGGACCGGACAAGAAGATCTACGCCGAGGTCAGCCACCGCTCGCTGCTCTCGGCGCTGCGCAACCTGGTGAAGCGGTAGGCGGGCGACGCCGGCCGGGGTCCACCCGGGACGACGCGGGGAAACCGGCCGCACGGCCCCTCGCGCACCGGCCGGGATGTTCGATAGCATCGAACATCCCGGCGGACGTCCCGCCACCTCGACAGGAGGTCCTCGTGCGGCCCATGAACAGTCAGCCGCCGTCGGAGCAGGCCGGCTCCGGTGGCGCCGCGGACGAGAACACGCCAGCGGGTGTCGTCGGCGGCCGGATCCGGCGCTACCGCAAGGAACGCGGGCTGACCCTGCGCGGCCTCGCCTCCCGCTCCGGGCTGTCCATCGGTTTCCTGTCCCAGGTCGAGCGCGGCATCTCCTCCATCGGCCTGACCGCGCTCGGCAGTGTCGCCAAGGCGCTCGACCGGTCGGTTGCCGACTTCTTCGACGCGGGCACGCCCTCGCCGGACAGCACCGTCTCCTCGCTCCCCCGGCACTTCACGCTGACCAGGGCGGAGACTGCGGCGACGCAGTACGTGTCCGGGCAGCAGACCTACCGCATGCTCTCCGACCGGGGGCCGGACCTGGTGCTCGAACCGATGCTGGTGCACATCGCGCCGGGCGGGCGCCGGGAGAACGCGTACGGCCACCGGGGCGAGGAGTTCGCCTACGTCATCTCCGGCGAGTTGCTCTACGAGGTCGAGGGCGTCGAGCACCGGCTGTTCCCGGGCGACAGCGTGCACCTGCGCTCGTCGGTGCCGCATCAGCTCTTCAACGACACCGACGCGGTGACGACTGTGGTCTCGGTGGTCACGCCCCGTCTGTTCTGACCCGCGCACCGGGCACCACGAATCGCCCTCCGTGTTCACGTAGGTGAACTCGGAGGGCGATTCCACGTCCGGCGTCAGCGACCGAGGCGCGCGTCCACGGCGGTCATCGTGTCCCGCCAGATGACCGAGGCCGGGTCGATGACGGCGAAGTGGTCCCCCGCCTGTTCGAGGTGGCGGATCTCGTCCCCGGCGGCTGCCGCGGCGGCGGCGTAGCGCCGGTTGGCGTCGACGAGGTCGAGGCTGTCCTCCGTCCCCTGCACGAGCAGTGTGGGCACCCCCGTCGGCAGGCGGAGCATCGGGTCGCTCTCGGCGTACCGGCGCGGTGCCGTCACCGGTGACCCGCCCAGCGCGGCGGCGACCGCGCCGTCGCCGAGGTAGCGCCGCTCGCCCTCGGTGAGGTCGAGCACCCCGGCCAGCGACACCGCGAGCGCGACACGCGGCCCGCTCGGACGGGCGGCCAGGTCCGCCGCGGCACGCAACGCGAGCTGCCCGCCGGCCGAGTGTCCCAGCACGACGATCCGGTCCAGGTCGGCCAGCCGGTCGCGGGCCGGTTCCCGCAGTGCGCGCAGGCCCGCCTCCACGTCCTGCGTGGTCGCGTCCCAGCCGTGCCGGTCCGGGCGCCGGTACTCCAGGTTCCAGGACGCGTACCCGCGCCGGGCCAGGTCGGCGGCGAGCGCGTCCATCAGGTCCGCGCCCCAGATGGACCGCCAGAACCCGCCGTGCAGCAGCACCGCGACCGGCGCCGGCCCGGCGTCCGGGGTGGACGGCGGTCGCAGGTCGCCCCACTGGTCCGGGTCCGGGCCGTAGGCGATCCGGGTGGCCGGCGCGCGGAGGCGGTGCACGGCGTGCCGGATCGCCCAGGCCAGGCCCCACAGTCCCCGCCCGGCCAGGTGGACCGCACCGGGCACCGGCGACTCGACGGTCAGGTCGTACCAGACCACGCCGGCCGGCTGCGCGCCGATGAGGGCACGGGCCGCTGGTGTGGGGCCGGGCAGCGCCACCACCGGCTGGTCCGTCGTGGCGAGCAGCGACCGCAACTCGTCGGCCGAGCCGGCGGTGACCACCTGACCGGCGACGTCCAGTTCGGCGCAGGTGGTGGCGGTCAACGACGCCAGCAGAGCCGGGTCGGCCACCAGGCCGGGGCCGACCACCACGGTGAGCCGCACCTGACTCACCTGCGCAGCAGCGGCAGGACGGCCGAGCCGAGCAGGTCCACGCCGCGCTCGTCGGTGAGGCCGTGCGGCGTGCCGAACTCGACCCGGCGCACGCCCGCGTCGATGAGCGCCTGGGCCTGCGCGGCGACCTGCTCCGGGGTGCCGGAGAAGGCGAACCGGTCCAGCACGTCGTCCGGGATCAGCCGGCCCGCCGCCTCGTCCTCGCCCGCGTCGACCAGGTCACCGACGCGCTTGACCAGGTCGTCGGGCATCTCGACGGTCGGGTCCAGCTCGGCCACCACCGCCAGGTACATGGCGACCTCGGTGCGGGCCTTCGCGCGGGCCGCCTCGCCGTCGGTGTCGACGACAGTCACCGCGCCGAGCACGATGCCGACGTCCGCGACGTCGCGGCCGGCCTTCTCCGCCCCCGTCCGCAGCCGCTCCCGGATCACCGGGACCATGTCCGGGTTGGCGCTGCCGCCCACCTTGATCTCGTCGGCGATCCGCCCGGCCAGCGCCGCGCCCTGCGGGCCCCACGCGCCGAGCAGCAGCGGCGGGTCGGGCCGCCGCACGTCGTAGCGCAGCGCGGTGCCGGGGGCGAGCGAGAAGACCTTCCCGGTGAAGCCGCTGCGGTCGCCGCGCAGCAGGCGGTAGACGACCTGGACGGCCTCCTCGATGGTGGTCAGCGGCCTCGGCTGCGGCAGGCCGACAGCGCCCAGCCAGGTCCCCCGGGCCAGACCCAGGTAGGCCCGCCCGTGCGAGGCCAGGTCCAGGGCGGCGAGCTGACCGGCGATCTCGTACGGCGCCATCGAGTACGGGTTCAGGCAGGCCGCGCCGAGGCGTACCCGTTCGGTCGCCTGTGCCATCTCCAGCAGCGGGAAGATCGGCGGCTGGTACATCAGGTCACCGAAGACGGTGAGCACGTCGAAGCCGTGCGCCTCGGCGGCGCGGGCCAGCCGGGCGTAGGCGCCGGCCGGCTTGTCGCTCTGCAGGCCGAGGCCGATCTCGACGGTCATGTCAGGTCCGCCGAGTTCATCGTGCGCCGGCAGGTCCGTTCCACCTTCATGACGAGCCGCTCCTCCGGGTCGGGGCAGATGAAGTGGGAGTCCTGGGCCAGCCAGTCCCCCGGCGCCAGGTCACGCTGCTTGGCGGCGAGGAAGGGCAGCACCGAGGCGAGCGCGTACACGCAGAAGTGCTTTCCCTCGGGCAGCCGCAGGTGCGCGCTGTTCGTCAGTTCGAAGTGGTCGCCCACGGCCATGCCGCACACCGACCGGCCCTCGATCCGGTCGACTGTCACCTTCAGGTCGTAGATCTCCATGTCGCCGCCGGCGGTGTCGCTCACGGCCCCTCCCCTTCGTCGATCCGTACGATGATCTTGCCGGTGGTCCGGCGTTCGGCCAGTTCGGTGAGCGCCGCGGGCGTCTCGTCCAGCGACACGACGCGGCTGACCGGCGGCCGGACCGCGCCGGAGGCGCACATGTCGAACAGCTCCTGGTAGGCGGCCTCGACGGCCGACGCGCGCTGCCACGGGTACTGCGAGCCCCAGGACAGGCCGACGAGCGTCGCGTTCGCCGCCATCAGCCGCAGCGGGTCCACCGGCGGCGGCGCGCCACCGGCCGCGCCCACCGCCACCAGGCGGCCCTCGAACGCCAGGCACTCCCAGGAGCGGGCGAACACGTCGCCGCCCACCGGGTCCACCACGACGTCCACGCCCCGCCCGCCGGTGGCCGCGCGCACGGCGGGCACGAAGTCGTCCGCCGTGTAGTCGATCGCCACCTGGGCGCCGTGATCGCGGCAGATCGCGGTCTTGGCCGGGCCACCCGCCGTGGCCAGGACCCGCGCGCCGCGGGCGACGGCGAGCTGGATCGCGGCGATGCCCACCCCGCCGGCGCCGGCGTGCACCAGCACCGTCTGCCCGGCGGTGAGACCGGATCGTTCCAGCGCGAACCACGCGGTCTGGTAGGTGACCGGCAGCGCCGCCGCAGTGACCGGGTCGACGGTGGACGGTCGCGGCACCACCACCGCGGCGTCCACGGTGACGGTCGTGCCGAGCGCGCCGCGCGGCAGTGCCGGGCAGGCGAGCACCTCCTGACCCAGCAGGTGCTCGGCCCCGGCGCCGGCGGCGACGACCCGGCCGGCCGTCTCCACGCCGGGTGTCATCGGCGGGTCCGGCCGCACCGGGTACTCGCCCCGGCAGAGCATGACGTCCAGGAAGTTCAGCCCCACCGTACGGACGGCGAGCCGTACCTCACCGGGGCCGGGCGGCGGGTCGTCGGGCAGCTCGGCGACCGACAGCACGTCCGCCGGCTCGCCGGTCCGCCCGGCGACCAGCCGCCGGATCATGCCGCGACCACCGGTTCCCGGACCAGCTCGGCGTGGTGGTGCACGATCACCCAGCGGCCGTCGATCCGGCGCACCACGTCGGTGACCCGGGTGATCTCCGGCTCGTCGTCCGGGCCGAGCTGCGCGACCAGCTCGTACCGGGCGACGCCGAAGTCGTCCCACACGTCGATGCGCTTGTCCCGCGGGGCGAGCACCGCCAGCCGGGGCCGCTGCCCCGCGGCGTCGCGCCGGGCGCGGTACTCGTCCAGCTCGGCCCGGGTCCGCAGCGGCCCGGGCAGGTGCGTCTCCCAGGTGGTCACGTCGGGGTCCAGGTGCGTGTCGAACCGCTGCTGGTCCCCGGCGAGGAACGCGTCGTACATGTCGTCGATGCCGGCGGCGATCGCTGCGGCGTCTGAATCCGCGAACGTCATCGCGTCTCCTCCTGGTTCCGGTCGTCGCGGGCGATCCGCCCGCCCTTCATCACCCACCGCACGTCCCGGAACGCCGAGGTGTCGGCGAGCGGGTCGGCGTCGGTCGCGATCAGGTCGGCGAGCTTGCCGACCTCGACGGTGCCGAGGTCGGACTCGGCGCCGAGCCACCGGATCGGTCCGAGCGTGCCGGCGTGGATGGCCCGCGCGGTGCCGATCCGCTCGGACATGTACTCCAGCTCCCGGATCGAGGCGGTGGTGCCCTCGAACTCCCAGAACGGGGGCATGTCGCTGCCGAGCAGCACCTCCACCCCGGCGGCGATCGCCATGTCGAAGCTCTCCAGGTGCCGGGGGCCGGCGCCGAGCGACCGGCACTGCATCCACTCCGGCACGCCCAGCTCGTCGAAGAACTCCTTGCACCGGGTCACCAGCAGCGTCGGCACGAGCGCGGTGCCGCGCTCGGCCATCCGCGCCGCGACCTGCGGAGTGAGCTGGTAGCCGTGCTCCACGCAGTCCAGTCCCAGCTCCACGGCCGCGCCGATCACGTCGGCCGGTCCGGCGTGCGCTGTCACCTTGCGGCCCCACGCGTGCGCGGTCTCGATCACCGCGGTCATCTCGTCGGCGAACAACTGGGGCGTGTGGATGCTCTCGTGCTCACCGGCGATACCGCCCGAGATCATCACCTTGATCAGGTCCGCGCCCGCCTTGATCTGGCTGCGGACGCCGTGGCGGAAGCCCACCGGGCCGTCACATTCGAGCGTGTCGTTGCTCTCGTGGCCGTGCCCGCCGGTGCACACCAGCGCCCGGCCGGCGGTGTAGATGCGCGGACCCGGCACGCGCCCGGCGTTGATCGCCCGCCGCAACGCGAAGTCGGCGTGGTCCTTCTCCGCCACGCAGCGCACAGTGGTCACACCGGAGTGCAGCGTGCGCCGCGCCCCGTCGGCCATGTAGTGGGCGAGGTCGTACGCGCCCATCCCCTTGACGCCCTCGCCGGCGGAGCCGGGCAGCGACAGCGAGAAGTGGGTGTGCATGTTGACCAGACCGGGCGTCACGTACGCGCCGTCGAGGTCCACCTCGGTCAGCCGGCCGGCGGCCCGCGCCTGCTCGGCCACCTCGGCGTACGGCCCGACGGCGGCGATCCGGTCACCCCGGACCCACACCCCGGCACCGGTCACGGGCGCAATGCCGTCCACCACGCGGGCATCGAGCACTGTGCAGTTGCCGAGCAGCACGCTCGGCTGTTCGGGCGAATAGGCGGCACTCACGTGATCACTCCATAAACGTCTCGGGCGGCCCGCGCGGAGACGTAGCCCTCGGCCACGTCCCGTCGTACCGCCTCCGGATCCCGACTCCTCGGGTCACCGTGCCCGCCGCCACCGGCGGTCAGCAACGTCACCCGATCCCCCACCGCCACCGCGGTACGCCGTGTGCTCACCCGGTGCTCCCGGTCCGTGCCCGGGAAGACGACCACCTGATTCGGCTCCGGCTGCTCGCCGCCGGCCAGCGCCCACGGGGCGCTCCTCGTCTTCTTGATCACCGACAGGAACTCACCCGGCGTCACGAACCGGATGTCCCGCCGCAGGCCGCAGCCGCCCCGGAACCGGCCGGCGCCACCCGAGTCGGTACGGATCTCCAGGCGCTCGAAGAACATGCCGGTCTTCGACTCCAGCACCTCCACAGGCGTGTTGCGCGCCTGGGTCTGGCACAGGTGGTTCGCCGGTCCGATGCCGTCGTGCCGGGGGGTGCCGCCCCAGCCGACCGGGTCGTTGTTGCTGACCGCGAACATGTCGCCGGTGTCCGGGTGCCGGCCGACCATCATGAACCCGGGCACGTCGCCGCCGGAGGAGGCGGCCAGCCGGTCCGGCATGCCCTGGGCCAGCGCCTTGAGGATCAGCTCCAGCGCGACGGTGCCGGTCCACTGGGTGAACGTCGCGGCCGGGTACTGCGCGTGGAACAGCGTGCCGGGCTCGGCGCGTACCCGCAGGGGCGCGAAGTGCCCGGCGTTCGTCTGCTCATGCGGCGTGGTGACGCCCTTGAACGCGACCCGGCAGGTGGCGATGGTGGCGCCCAGCGGCAGGTTCACCGGCCCGGGCACCGCCGGGGACGACCCGGCGAAGTCCACTGTGAACGCGCCGTCGGCGACGGTGACGGTGACCCGCATGAGGATCGGGTCGTCGCTCACGCCGTCGTCGTCGAGCCAGTCCTCGGCGGTCCAGCTGCCCTGCGGCAGCGCGGCCACCGCCGCCTCGGCGCGCTGCGCGGCGGCGTCGATCACCCGGTCGACGACGGCGTCGACCACTGCGGGGCCGTAGTGGCGGTACAGCTCGGTCACCCGCCGCTCGCCGGTCCGCAGCGCGGCGATCTGCGCGTTGAGGTCGCCGAGCACGAGTTCCGGCATCCGCGAGTTGAACCGGATCAGCTCGTGGATCTCCGGCACCGGCTCGCCCCTGACGTACACCTTCGTGCCGGGGAAGATGATCCCCTCCTGGTGCATGTCCGTGGAGTCGAGCACGTAGCCGGGATCCTTGGCGCCCAGGTCCATCCAGTGCGCCCGGATGCACAGGTAGCCGATCAGCTCCTCGCTGTCCGGCAGCACGACCGGCGCGAACATCGTCGCGTCGTACGTGTGCGCCGCGTTCCAGTACGGGTAGTTGAGCAGCACCACGTCGCCGCGGTGCAGGTTCTCCACGCCGACGTACTCGACGCCCTTGCGCAGCGAGTAGTCGTTGGCGCCGAGGAAGCGGGACAACCCCGTGGACTCCGCGACCAGCCGCAGCCGCCGGTCGTAGACGGAGATGCCGAAGTCGTACACCTCGTAGATCACCGGGTTGAACGCGGTGCGCACCAGCGCGGCCCGCATCTCCTCGGCGGCCGAGACGAGATGGCTGCGGACGACCTCGACGGTCGCCCCGTCGACCGTCGGCTCACCCATCGACGTCCACTCCGTAGACGTCCCGGGCCGCCTCCCGGGAGACGTACCCCTCGGCCACGTCCCGCCGCACCGCCTCGGGGTCGCGGCCGCGCGGGTCGCCGTGCCCGCCGCCACCGGCGGTCAGCAGGGTGACCCGGTCACCCGCCGCCACCACGGTGCGCTTGGTGCTCACC
This sequence comes from Micromonospora sp. AB353, assembly GCF_049538395.1. NCBI lineage: Bacteria > Bacillati > Actinomycetota > Actinomycetes > Micromonosporales > Micromonosporaceae > Micromonospora > Micromonospora sp. AB353. The sequence continues at coordinate 16,893 of NZ_JBMVFV010000008.1, forward strand.
CGGTGCTCGCGGTCGGTGCCCGGGAACACGACGATCTGGTTCGGCTCCGGCTGCTCGCCGCCGTCGAGCGCCCACGGCGCGCTCTTGGTCTTCTTGATGACGGTGAGGAACTCGCCCGGGGTCAGGAAGCGGATGTCGCGCCGCAGGCCGCAGCCGCCCCGGAACCGACCCGCGCCACCGGAGTCCGCGCGGATCTCCCAGCGCTCGAAGAACATCCCGGTCTTGGCCTCCATGACCTCGATCGGGGTGCCCCGGCCGGTGCTGCCGGAGACGTGCGTGGCGGCGTCCATGCCGTCGTGCTGCGCGGTGCCGCCCCAGCCCACCAGGTCGTTGTTGCTGACCGCGAACATCTTGCCGGTGTCCGGGTGCACGCCGACCATCATGAAGCCGGGCACGTCGCCGCCGGAGGACGCGGGCAGCCGGTCCGGCATGCCCTGCGCCAGCGCCTTGAGGATCAGCTCCACCGCGACGATGCCGGTCCAGAGCGTGAACGTGGGCTGCGGGTAGACGGCATGGAACAGGCTGCCCGGCTCGGCCCGCACCTCCAGCGGCGCCACGGTGCCGGCGTTCGACGGCTCGTCCCGCGACGTCAGCGACTTCAGCACGACCTTGCAGATCGCCTCGGTCGCCCCGAACGGCATGTTGATCGGGCCGCGGGTGGCCGGGGCCGAGCCGGCGAAGTCGACGATGAAGTTTCCGTCGTCGATCGTCACCGTGACGCGCATCTTCACCGGGTCGTCGGTGATGCCGTCGTCGTCCACCCAGTCCTCGGCGGTCCAGGTGCCCTGCGGCAGCGTCGCCAGCGCCGCCCGGGCGCGGGCCTCACCGTCGGCGATGATCCGGTCGATCGCCTGGTCGACGGTGGCCCGGCCGAACTTCTCGATGATCTCCAGCATCCGGCGCTCGCCGGTGCGCAGCGCGGCGATCTGCGCGTGCAGATCACCGAGCACCGCGTCGGGCATCCGCGAGTTGAAGCGGATCAACTCGTGGATCTCGCGCACCGGCACGCCCCGGGACACGACCTTGGTGCCCGGGAAGATCAGCCCCTCCTGGTGCATGTCGGTCGAGTCGAGCACATAACCCGGGTCCTTCGCGCCCAGGTCCATCCAGTGCGCGCGGACGCAGAGGAAGCCGACCAGCTCGCCGTCCGCGTCCGGGTCCGCCTCGTCCGGCCGGAACACCGGCGCGAACAGCGTCGCGTCGTACGCGTGCGCCGCGTTCCAGTACGGGTAGTTGAGCAGCACCACGTCGCCGCGGTGCAGGTTCTCCCGGCCCACGTACTCCACGCCCTTGCGCAGCGAGAAGTCGTTCGCGCCGAGGAAGAACGTCAGCCCGGTGGCCTCGGCGACCAGCCGCAGGTCGGCGTCGTACATCGACAGGCCGAAGTCGTGCACCTCGTAGATGACCGGGTTGAACGAGGTACGGATGAGGGTGGCCCGCATCTCCTCCGCGGCGGACAGCAGATAGCTGCGGACGACCTCGACCTGGGCTCCGTCCAGCGTGGTCATGCGGCTTCCTCCAGGGTGACGAGCAGGTATCCGTGGTCGTCGACGGTGACCCGCTGACCACTGGGCACCACTGTGGTGGAGGTGCCCTCGTCGACCAGCGCCGGTCCGTCGAAGGTGTCGCCCGGCGCCAGACGGGCCCGGTCGTAGACCGCGAACGGCACCACCGCCTGCTGCCCGAAGTCGTACGCGTCGCGGTGCGCCAGCAGCGCCTGCGACGGGTCGCCGTCGCCGCGCGGCAGGGTCTCCAGCTCCGGCCGATCGGTGCGCCCGATGCCGCGCACCCGCAGGTTGAGGATCTGGAGCGGGTTGCCCATGGTGTGGCCGTACCGGGCGCGGTGCGTCTCGTCGAACGCGGCGCGGACGGCGTCGCGGTCCAGCTCACGCCCGACGGTGACCATCAGGCTGTGCTCCTGGCCCAGGTAGCGCAGCTCGAACTGCCGCTCCAGCACCGCCTCGCCGGCCGGCACGCCCTGCGCCACCAGCGACGCGACCGCCTCGGCCTCGACCGCCTTGAACAGCTGCTCCAGCTCCGACAGGTCGGCGTCGTCGAGCGTGGCCATCACGGTACGGCTGAAGTCGTTGACGATGTCGGCCGAGAGCATGCCCCAGGCGGAGAAGCCGGACGGCGCGAACGGCACGACCACCTCCCCGATGCCCATCTCCCGGGCCAGCAGCGGCGCCAGCAACGGGCCGGCCCCGCCGAACGCGAGCAGCGCGAACTGCCGGGGGTCGTGCCCCCGCTCGACGGTGATCTGCCGGACCGCGCCGACGGTGCGGGCCAGCAGCACGTCGAACACGCCCGCCGCCGCGTTCTCCACGCTGAGGCCGAGCGGATCGGCCAGCTGCTCCTGGATCGCGGCGCGCGCCTCGGCGTCGCGCAGGCCCATGGTGCCGGCGAGGAACCGGTCCGGGTCCATGTAGCCGAGTACCACCGCCGCGTCGGTCACAGTCGGCCTGGTGCCACCTCGGCCGTAGCAGACCGGGCCGGGGTCGGCGCCGGCGCTCTGCGGGCCGACCTTGAGCAGGCCGTGGTCCAGCCAGGCGATCGATCCGCCGCCGGCGCCGATGGTACGGATGTCGTACGTCGGGATGAGCAGCGGGAAGTGCTCCAGTTGGGCCTCGTACGCGGCGACCGGGTTGCCGCGCTCGATCACGCAGGCGTCCAGCGAGGTGCCGCCGATGTCGAACGTGAGCACGTTGTCCCGGCCCAGCTCGGAGGCGACGTACGCGGCGCCGACGATGCCGCCGGCCGGGCCGGACAGCACGGTGTGCGTGGGTGCGGTCTTGGCGACCGCGCTGGTCATCGAGCCGCCACCGGAGCGCATGATCAGGAAGCGCCCGGCGAAGCCGCGCTCGGCCAGGCCGGACTCCAGCTCGTCCACGTACCGCTCGAAGATCGGCCGGATGTACGCCTCCAGCACGGTGGTGCTGGTGCGCTCGTACTCCCGGTACTCGCGCACGATGTCTGTCGACAGCGACAGGCTGACCTCGGGGAACTCCTCGTGGATGAGGCGCGCGGCCTCCCGCTCGTGGCTCGGGTCGAGGAACGAGTGCAGGAAGCAGATGGCGATCGAGGTGACCTGCTGGTCCACCACGAGCGTGCGGGCGGCCTCCCGGACGCTGTCCGGGTCCAGCGGCTCCACCACGCGGCCCCGGTAGTCGAGCCGGCCCCGCACGCCGGCGGTGAAGCGGCGCTGCACCAGGCTCTCCGGCCGCTGGTACTGGAAGTCGTACATGTGGTCGGACGGCACGTTGCCGCGGCCGATCAGGAAGATGTCCCGGAAGCCCTCGTTGGTGATGATGCCGGTACGGCCACCACGACGCTCCAGCACCGCGTTGAGGCCGAGGGTGGTGCCGTGGATGAACAGCTCCACCTCGGACAGGTCGGTGCCGAGCGCGGTGATCGCGTTGAGGACACCGTCCGCGGGCCGGGCCGGGGTCGTGGCCGCCTTGCGGAAGCGGACCCGGTTGGTGCGCGTGTCCAGCTCCATGGCGTCCACGAAGGTCCCGCCGATGTCGACGGCGAGCCGGATGGGGCGACGGGTCATGGCGTGACAGCCTGCCTTCCGATGAGGGCGGGAAGCTCGGGAACGCGCCAGCAGGCGGCCCGGCTCTCGCCGTACGACTGAAGCTCCTGCTGCTCCGTTCGGCACCGGTCGGTGACGAACGGGCACCGGGCGGCCATCGGGCACCCGGTCGCGGCGTCGGCTTCCTCCAGGTCCTTGACCAGCTCGACGGACTCGCCGTCGGACCCGGCCGTCCCGCCGAGGCGGGGGGCGCTGCCCAGCAGCGCGCGGGTGTACGGGTGCCGGGGCGTGTCGAAGACGACGTCCACCGGTCCCTCCTCGACGACCCGGCCGAGGTAGAGCACCACGACGCGGTCGGCGAACCCGCGCACCGTGGCCAGGTCGTGGGAGATGAACACCGAGGCGCGGTCCGCGTCGGCGGCCACGTCGGCGATCACGTCGAGGATCTGCGCCTGGACGGTGACGTCCAGCGCCGAGGTCGGTTCGTCGAAGACGATCAGGTCCGGCTCGCCGACCAGCGCGCGGGCGATGCCGATGCGTTGCGCCTGGCCGCCGGACAGCTCGTGCGGGTAGCGCCGGAGGATCGACCGGTCCAGCTCCATCCGGTCAAGCACGGCGTTGACGCGCTCTTCCCGCTGGGCCGGGGACAGGCCCGCGGCGCGCAGCGGCTCGGCGATGGAGTCGCCGACGGGACGGCGCGGGCTGAGCGAACCGATCGGATCCTGGAACACGAGCTGCGCCCGGGTGCGGGCCCGGCGCAGCGCCCGGCCGCGTGGGCGGGGGCGGCCCGGCTGCTTGACCAGCGCCTGCCCGGCGACCGTGACGGTGCCGGACGTGGGCGCGACCAGGCCCATCACGAGCTTCGCAAGGGTGCTCTTGCCGCAGCCGCTCTCGCCCACCACGCCCAGCGTCTCGCCCGGTCCGAGCCGGAGCGTGACGCCGCGCAGCGCGTGGTGACCGCCGGATCCGAACCGGCTGCGGTAGACGACGTGCGCGTCCTCGATCTCCAGCACCGCGGGCTTCGGGTCCGTGCCGGCCGCGACCGCGCCGGACGTGGGCGGCGTGTGCGACACCTGCGGCACGTCGGCGTCCAGCGGCCGGGTCTGCGGGTGGAAGCAGGCGAGCGACCACTCGCCGCCGCCGGGCACCGGCACGGTGGCCGGGCGCCGGGACGAGCAGGTGCCGTCGGCGTGCGCGCACCGGGCGACGAACGGGCAGTTGTGCGGCGCCTGCGTCAGCAGCGGCATGGCGCCGGGGGTGGCGACGACCGGCCGGCCGCCGACGTCCGGCACCGACCGCAGCAGCGCCCGGGTGTACGGGTGCGCGGGCTCCCGCAGCACCTGCGCGGCCGGTCCGCTCTCCACCACGGTGCCGGCGTAGAGCACCACCACCCGGTCGCAGACCTCCGCGATGGACGCCAGGTCGTGCGAGATCAGCAGGACGCCCCGGCCGTCGGTGTCGGCGGCGTGCCGGAACTGGCGCAGGATCTCCCGGGTCAGCGTCACGTCGAGGCCGGTGGTCGGCTCGTCGGCGATCAGCAGCTCCGGCGCGCAGCCGGTGGCCAGCGAGATCATCACACGCTGGGCCATGCCGCCGGACAGCTCGTGGGCGTACGCATCGAGCCGCCGCTGCGGGCTGCGGATGCCGACCGCCTCGAACAGCTCGCGCGCCGCCTCCCGGGCCCGCTCGCCGGACATCTCCTGGTGGGTGGCGAGCCGGTCGACGAGTTGCTTGCCGATGGTGCGGGTGGGACTGAGCGCGCCGCGCGGGTTCTGGAAGCAGATCGCCACCCCCCGGCCGCGGTGGGCGGCGAGCGCGGTGTCGTCCATGCGCAGCACGTCCGAGTCGCCGAACAGCACCCGGCCGGTGGCGTGCGAGCCGCCGGGCAGCAGCCCGACGATGGCGCGGGCCACCATGCTCTTGCCGCCGCCGCTCTCGCCGACCAGGCCGACGACCTCGCCGGGCCGGACGGCGAAGCTGACGCCGCTGAGCGCGGCGACCTGCCGGCCGGGCCGGCGGATCGTCACGGAGAGGTTCTCGATCGAGAGCATGGTCACCGCCGCTTCGCGTTCGCGCGGTCCTGCAGGCCTTCGCCGAGCAGGCTGAACCCCAGGACGCAGACGAACAGGGCCAGGCCGGGCGGGACCGAGGTCCACCACCGGCCGCCGACCACGTCCGCGGCGCCGAGGCTGATCATGGCGCCCCACTCCGCCTCGGGGATGCTCACGCCCAGGCCGAGGAAGGAGAGCCCGGCCAGGGTGAGCATGGCCCAGCCGCAGTTCAGCGGCGCGATCACCCGGACCGGGGTGAGGCTGTTGGGCAGCAGGTGCCGCCAGAGCACGCCGACCGGCGACGCGCCGGAGGTGATGGCGGCGTCCACGAACGGCAGTTCCCGCAGCGACCGCACCTCGGCGCGGACCAGCCGGGCGTACGCCGGCGCGTTCACCGCCGCGATCGTGATGATCAGGTTGATGGTGCCGTTGCCGAGCAGGGCGGCCACGGCGAGCGCCAGGATGAACGTGGGGAACGACTGGAAGATGTCGACCACCCGCATCAGCACGTCGTCGAGCCAGCCGCCGAAGTAGCCGGCGACCAGGCCGAGCAGCGTGCCGACGACCACCGCCAGCGCGACCGCGGCCAGCGCGATGCCCAGGTCGAGCCGGGCGGCGTAGAGCACCCGGCTCCAGATGTCCATGCCGTTGCCGTCGGTGCCGAGCAGGTGGCTGCCGCCCGGCGCGACGAGCGTGTTCGCCGCGTCGATCTCGGTCTCGCCCCACTGGCTCAGCAGCGGCGCGAACACCGCCAGCAGCGCGACCACCGACAGGATGCTCGCCCCGGCGATGATCATGCGGCGGGCGAATCGGCTGTCCCGATCGCCGCCGGGCACGACCACCGGCGCGGCGGCGGGGCCGTCGGGGACGGTTCGCAGCTCGGCCATCAGAGCCTCACTCTCGGGTCGAGGATCGCGTGGACCACGTCGGCGATGAGGAACACCAGCACGTAGCACAGCGCGATGACCAGCACCGACGCCTGCACCACGGGGTAGTCCCGGTAGAGCAGGCCGCGCAGGGCCCACTGGCCGAAGCCCTGCCACGAGTACACGTACTCAACGAGCACGGTGGAGCCGATCGCCGTACCGAAGACCAGCGCGGCCAGCGACGGCAGCCGGACCAGCGTCGCCCGCAGCAGGTAGCCGTAGTGCAGCGTGCGGTCGCGCAGCCCGTGTGCCTTCGCCGCGGCGTACGACTCCGAGTGCAGCACCTCCAGCGCGGAGGCCCGGACGCTGCGCAGCAGCGGGGCCACCACGCCGACCACGAGGGTCAGCACCGGCAGCACCAGGTACGCCGCGGCCGAGGCGATCGCCGGCCCGTTGGCGGTGAGGACGGCGTCGACGAGGTCGGCGCCGGTGAGCGGGGTCAGGCCGGTGTCCGGGTCGACCCGGCCGTTGGGCGCCGGGAACCAGCCGAGGATGCTGTAGCCGACGAGCACCAGCACCAGGCCGAGCCAGAACTCCGGTACGGAGTTGCCGACCAGCGCGAAGATCCGGACGCTGTGGTCGCCGGCCCGGTTGGCCCGCTTGGCCGACCAGATGCCCAGCACCGTCGCCACCACGAGCGCGATGCTCACCGAGATGACGACGAGTTCCAGGGTCGGACCCACCCGCAGCGCCATCTCCGAGCCCACGGAGCTGCCGCTCTGGATCGACGTCCCGAAGTCACCGGTGAGCAGCCCGCCGAGGTAGTCGAGGAACTGCTGCCACAGGGACTGGTCCAGCCCGAAGCGGGCCCGGGCGGCGGCGGCGTCCTCCTCGGTGGCGTTCTGCCCGAGGATGCTGCGGACCGGATCGCCCGGCAGCACCCGGACCAGGAGGAAGGCCAGGACGACCACGCCGAGCAGAACGGGGATCAGCTGGAGTAGTCGCCTGACGACGAAGCGGAAGATACGCATGGGTGGGTGGTGTCCCTAGGCCGATGCGCTCAGGTAGCGCAGGCGGGCGAGGCCGTCCATCGGCTGCACCCAGCCGGCGACGGACTCCCGGACGGGCAGGTTGAAGTTGGGCTGGCAGATGACCACCCACGGCACGTCGGCGGCGAGGATCTCCTGGACCCGCTTCCACAGCGCGTTGCGGGCGCCGGTGTCGACTGTGGTGTGCGACTTCTCGTAGATCTGCTCGATCTCCGGGTTGCTGTAGTTCGAGTAGTTCAGGTTGGCGCCCTTGACGAAGCTGGTCGCCAGCATGTACTCGACGTCGTCCACCCAGAGCTGCCCGGAGGTGATCTGGAGGGGGATGTTCTTCTTGGTCCGCCGCTCGCCGAGGGTGGCCGGGTCCAGCGGGGTCAGCTTGAGCCGGATGCCCGCCTTCGCCGCCTCGCTCTGGACCTGGACGGCGATCTTCTGCTGCTCCTCGTTGTCGGCCTCGAAGACCAGCTCGGAGTCGAGCGACGCCCGGCCGGCGGCGGCCATGGCGGCCTTGGCCTTCTCCAGGTCGTAGGTGAACGGGTAGCCGCTCTCGTCGTAGCCGGGCATGTCCAGCGGGACCGGGCTCTTGGCCGCGCGGGCGTCGCCGCCGTACACGTTGTTGATGATCTGCTCGTAGGGCACCGCGTACGCGAGCGCCTTGCGGACGTTCACGTCGTTGAACGGCGCCGCGGTGACCGACATCTGGATGGCGACCTGGCGGTTGCTGGCCGCCGAGATGACCTTGATGCCCGGGGCCTTCTTCAGGTCCTGGATGTCGCGCTGGCTGATGCCCAGGGCGATGTCGATGTCACCGGCCTGGAGCTGGAGGCGCTGGTTGGAGGCGGCCGGCACGACGGAGATCCGGATGGTCGGCGTCTTGGCCGGGTCCGGGCCCGGGTAGCCGGTGTTCGCGCTGAGTTCGATCTCCTGGCCCTGGGTGGCCTTGGCGACGTTGAAGTAGCCGCCGGTCGGCGGGTTCTTCGCGAACCACTCCTTGGCCCAGGGGTCGCTGGCGCTGGCGCGCTTCTTGGCCTCGACGGAGTCGAAGACGTACAGCGAGATCGCCTGGATCTGCCGGGTCAGTGCGCTCGGGAACGCCTGGTGGAACTCCACCGTGTAGTCGTCGACGACCTTGACCTGGTCGGCGCTGGTGAGGCCGATGGTGCGGTAGACGCCGGCGACGTTGGCCTGGGCGGCGAACGCGCGGTCCTTCGACCACTTGACGTCGGCGGCCTTCATCTCGTTGCCGCTGGCGAACTTCACGCCGCGGCGCAGCTTGAGCGTCCACACCTTCTGCTCGGCGTCCGGCTCGAACGACTCGGCGAACGTCGGGGTGATGTTCTGGGTGTCGAGGATCTGGCTGCCGCCGGCGTTTGTGACCCCGTAGTCGATCAGGTACGGGAAGACGTTCTTGTAGAGCATCAGCGCGGTCAGGTCGAAACCGACGAAGTCCTGGTCCCAGCTCGACAGGTAGCTGGAGACGGCGATGCGCAGCGTCTTGGCGGAGGCGCCGCCGGACTTGCCGTCCGTGGACTTGTTGCCGCTGTCCGCGGCGCAGGCACCGGTGGCGAACAGGAGCGCGACGCTGCCACCCAACTGCAGGACGCCGCGGCGGGAGAGCGCGGGCGAGGAGGCGCCCGGACGGGGTGAACGAGCCATGAGAAGCCCTCCTAGAAGCACGAGGCGAATGGCCCGAGCTGCGGACCTACCTGGTGTTCTACCGGATTAGGCATGAGTGAACAATAGGGTGAACGGTGTTCACTGAACACGCCCGCTCGATGAACCAAGAGCGCTCCCGGACTGCGGGATGCCCCCGCTGTCGGCGTTCACATGAGTTCACCGAAACGTTACGTACGACGGATCGAACAGGGCCGGAGGTGATCGTCCTCGGCGGCGGCGTCTCCCACGCGCTCACACCCGACCTGGTGCGGGCTGCGCGGCCGGCTGCACGAGATCGTGCCCGCCGCCGAGGCGGACCTCGCCCGCGTACCCCAGCCGGACGCCCTCGCCGGCTGCGACCTGCCGGCCCGGCCGGCCGCGCCTGAGCAGGCGGCGCCCGCGCCGCGCGCTCCTGTGAGCGCTCACCCGACCGCCCACCCGGCATTCCTCCGGGCCCGGCTGGTTGAACATGTTATCGATAACCTGCTATGTTCCGGCACGGGAGCGAAGGGCACGCTCCCCGTCACCCCCGCAACCGGCAAGGCGACCCGAGGCACCGTCCTCGCCGCCCCGCCGGTCGGTGACCAGTCCGGGCCGCTCCGCCGATGCACGCCGACGCAGGCGGCCAACGGACGACTTCGGCCCCGGCCGCACGCGCGGCTCCGCGCCCTCTTCGCAGGCGACGTCGGCATCGACGGACGGTCCGGCCTGCACCGCCACCCAGGGCAAGGAGTCCAGCAATGGCGAAACGAACACCCCTTCTCTCATCCATCGCCGCAGCGGCAGTGCTCCTCGCTGCGGTCGCCGGCGGCGCGCTCAACGGCGGCCTCGGCGAGACGGCGCAGGCGTCGACGAACGGCACGCTCGCCGCGACCGCCGGCTGCGGAAAGGCGCCCACGCTGTCCAGCGGGACGCGCACCATCTCCAGCGGCGGCCAGAACCGCAGCTACATCCTGCGCATCCCGGACGGGTACGACCGCAACCGCCCGTACCGGCTGATCTTCGGGTTCCACTGGTTGAACGGCTCGGCGAACAACGTCGCCTCGGCCGGCTACTACGGCCTGCTGCCGCTGTCGAACAACAGCACGATCTTCGTCGCCCCGCAGGGCATCGACAACGGCTGGGCCAACACCAACGGCCGGGACCTGACGCTGTTCGACGACATCTCCCGGCAGATCGAGAACGACCTCTGCGTCGACACCAGCCAGCGGTTCGCGCTCGGCTGGAGCTACGGCGGGGCGATGAGCTACGCGGTGGCCTGCGCCCGGCCCACCGTCGTCCGCGCGGTCACCGTCATCTCCGGCGCCAACCTCAGCGGCTGCAACGGCGGCACCCAGCCGGTCGCCTACTTCGGCATCCACGGCATCTACGACAGCGTGCTGAACATCTCCGCGGGCCGGTCGCTGCGGGACACGTTCGTCCGCAACAACGGCTGCACCGCGCAGAGCCCGCGCGAGCCGAGCCGGGGCAGCCTCACCCACATCACCACCACGTACTCCGGCTGCCGCGAGGGCTACCCGGTGCAGTGGGCGGCGTTCGACGGCGACCACACCCCCAGCCCGGTCGACGGGTCGTCCAGCCCGAACGACTCCCGGACCTGGACGTCGGGGGAGATATGGCGGTTCTTCAGCCAGTTCGCCTCCACCACGCCGCCGCCCACCACCGCGCCGCCGACCACCGCACCGCCCACCACGCCGCCGCCCACGACGCCGCCGCCGACCACGCCGCCGCCGACCGGTGAGCCGGGCGCGTGCACCGCGACCTACCGGACCGTGAACACCTGGCCCGGCGGCTTCCAGGCCGAGGTCACCGTGGCGAACAACGGCGCCACCACGCTCAACGGCTGGACCGTACGCCTGACCCTGGCCTCCGGCCAGGCGATCAGCAGCCTCTGGAACGGCGTCAACACCGGCACCACCGGCTCGGTGTCGGTCCGCAACGCGGCGTACAACGGCACGCTGGGCGCGAACGCCTCGACGACGTTCGGGTTCACCGCCACCGGGAACGGCGCCACGGCCCCCAGCGGCGTCAGCTGCACCAGCCCCTGACCGGGCCGGCCCGCCGATCCCCGCACGGGGAGCCGGGCTGTGGGGTGGCACCGCGCCGCCCCCGGCCCGGCACCAGTCGGGACAACGTGAGGTTCCGTATGCTCTAATTAACTCTGGTCGATGTTTGCGCTAACATCCGCGATCCCGCGGGCCATCGCCACCACAACCTGGGGAACGCAGCACGACGTTTGTTAGCGTTTACACCGACGGCCATCCACAACTCGCGATACCCGGCCCCGCCGGCCGGACGGTCGCGCGTACCCGAGGAGCCGTCATGGTGATCACCCGTCCCCGGCCCGTCCGATCCGGGCCATCGCGTCTCGTCATACCCGCCCTGTCTCTCGCCCTGGCCGCCACCGGCGGCGGCCTGACCCTCGCCGCGACCCCCGCGCAGGCGGCCACCACGATCACCGTCAACGGCGCCTCCGGCGGCCAGACGTTCGACGGGGTCGGCGCGGTCAGCGGCGGCGGCGGCAACAGCCGGCTGCTGATCGACTATCCGGAGCCGCAACGCGGGCAGATCCTGGACTACCTGTTCAAGCCCGGCTACGGCGCCGCGCTGCAGATCCTCAAGGTCGAGATGGGTGGCGACACCAACTCCACGAGCGGCTCGGAGCCGAGTCACGAGCACGTCCGGGGCGACCTGAACTGCAACCGCGGCTACCAGTGGTGGATCATGGAGCAGGCCAAGGCCCGCAACCCCGCCATCAAGCTGGCGGCGCTGCCCTGGGGTGCTCCCGGGTGGATCGGCAACGGCAACTTCATGTCCCAGGACATGATCAACTACTTCGTGGACTGGCTGGGCTGCGCGCAGCAGCACAACCTCACCATGGACTACATCACCGCCGCCCAGAACGAGAAGCGGACCGACGCCAACTGGACCATCAGCCTGCGCCAGGCGTTGAACGCCAACGGTTACAGCGGCGTGAAGATCATCTACGGGGACGACTACCCCGGTAGCTGGGGCCCGGCGAACGCCGTGGCCAGCAACGCCACGCTGCGCAACAGCATCGACGTGCTCAGCGGCCACTACCCGTGCGGCTACCTCAGCGCGCAGACCACCTGCACCGCCTCCTCGACAGCCACCAGCACCGGCAAGACGCTGTGGAACAGCGAGGGCGGCTCGCAGGACTACAACGACGGCGCCAAGCCGCTGGCCCGCGGCATCAACCGCGGTTACATCGACGGCCGGATGGTCGCCTACCTCAACTGGGACCTGATCGCCGCGATCACGCCGAACCTGCCCTGGTCCACGGTCGGGCTGATCCTGGCCAACCAGCCCTGGTCCGGCTGGTACTCGGTCGGCAAGAACACCTGGGCGCTGGCGCACACCACCCAGTTCACCGCGCCGGGCTGGCGCTACCTGGACTCGTCCTCGGGCTACCTGGGCGGCAACCGCAACAACGGCAGCTATGTGTCGCTGCGTTCCCCCACCGGCGGCGACTACAGCACCGTCATCGAGACCATGGACGCCACATCGGCGCAGCAGCTCACCGTGAACGTCACCGGCGGGCTCTCCACCGGCCAGGTGCACGTGTGGTCCACGAACCTGAACTCGACGAACCCGAACGACTTCTTCGTCCGCGGCGCGGACATCACCCCGTCGGGCGGTTCGTTCTCGCTCACCGTCCAGCCCGGACACCTCTACACCGTCACCACCACGACCGGGCAGGGCAAGGGCACCGCCACCAGCCCGGCCCAGGGCTCGCTCGGCCTGCCGTACCGGGACGACTTCGACGGGTACGCCGCCGGACGCCTACCGAAGTACCTCCAGGACATGCAGGGCGCGTTCGAGACCGTCGGCTGCGGCGGCGGCCGGGCCGGCATGTGCCTGCGGCAGATGTCCGCGCAGGCGCCGATCACCTGGAAGACGCTCGCCGACCCGGCCACCTACGGCGGGAACCTGAGCTGGGGCAACTACACCGTCTCCGCCGACGTCCTGCTCGAACAGTCCGGCTACGCCCAGATCCAGGGCCGCGTCGGCACCACGAACCTCGACCCGATCGGCCGGTACAACGGCTACTTCCTGCGGGTCACCGACTCCGGCTCGTGGTCGATCCTGCGGAACAACACCGCCGGGCAGCTCGCCACGCTGCGCAGCGGAAACGTCGCCGCGCTGGGCACCGGCCGCTGGCACAGCCTCGCGCTGGGCTTCGCCGGCTCCACCATCACCGCCACCATCGACGGCACGACCGTCGGCACGGTCACCGACTCCACGTTCGGCACCGGCCAGGTCGGCTTCGGCACCAGCCAGGGCGGTACCGCCCAGTTCGACAACCTGTCGGTGGTCGCCGGCCCGGGCGGCAACCCCGGGGGTACGAGCGGCGCTCTGCTCAACCCCAACTCCAGCCGCTGCCTGGACGTGCCGAACCAGTCCCAGACCAACGGCACCCAGACCGCGTTGTGGGAGTGCAACGGCGGCACCAACCAGCAGTGGACGGCGACCTCCGGCCGGCAGCTCCAGGTGTACGGCAGCAAGTGCCTCGACGCCGAGGGCCAGGGCACCTCGTCCGGCACCCGGGTCATCATCTGGGACTGCAACGGCGGCGCCAACCAGCAGTGGAACGTCAACACCGACGGCACGATCACCGGCGTCCAGTCCGGACTGTGCCTGAGCCCGAACGGCGGCGGGACCGGCAACGGCACCCCGATCGTCCTGTCCGCCTGCACCGGCGGCAGCAGCCAGAAGTGGAGCCGGGCGTGACGGCCCGACCTTCGCCGACCGTACCCATCCGCCGCGGCGCGGCCTACCGGGGAGATGACCTGTGACCTCAACGCTATGGAGACCCGACCGCCGGACCAGACGATGGCTCGCGCTGGCCGTGACCATGCTCGCCCTGCTGGGGCTGGCCCCGGTCATCGCCGGCGGGCTGAAGCCGACCGTCGCCCGGGCGGACAACCCGATCGTGCAGACGATCTACACGGCCGACCCGGCCCCGCTCGTGTACAACAACCGGGTCTACCTGTACACCGGCCACGACGAGGACAACTCGACCTGGTTCACCATGAAGGAGTGGCGGGTCTTCTCGTCCGACGACATGGTCAACTGGACCGACCACGGATCGCCGCTCAGCCTCGCCACGTTCAGCTGGGCCAAGCAGGACGCGTGGGCCGGCCAGGCGGTCCACCGCAACGGCAAGTTCTACTGGTACGTGCCGATGGTCGTGCGGGCAACCGGCCAGATGGGCATCGGGGTGGCGGTGGCGGACAGCCCCACCGGTCCGTTCCGCGACGCCATCGGGCGTCCGCTGGTGAGCAACGGCGAGATCGACCCGACCGTGTTCATCGACGACGACGGCCAGGCGTACCTGTACTGGGGCAACCCGCGCCTGTGGTACGTGAAGCTGAACGCGGACATGATCTCGTACTCGGGCAGCCCGACGCAGATCCCGCTGACCACTGCGGGCTTCGGGGCGCGGACCGGGGACGCGAACCGGCCCACCCTCTACGAGGAGGGGCCGTGGGTGTACAAGCGCAACGGCCTCTACTACATGGCGTTCGCGGCCAAGTGCTGCTCCGAGTTCGTCGCCTACTCGACCGCGCCCGGGCCGCTGGGCCCGTGGACGTACCGCGGGACGATCATGCCGACCCAGGGCAGCAGCTTCACCAACCACCCGGGGATCATCGACTTCAAGGGCAACTCGTACTTCTTCTACCACAACGGCGCGTTGCCCGGCGGCGGCGGTTTCACCAGGTCGGTGGCGGTGGAGAAGTTCTCCTACGGCGCGGACGGCTCGATCCCCACGATCAACATGACCACCACCGGCGCCCCGCAGGTCGGCACCCTGGACCCGTACGCCCGGCAGGAGGCCGAGACGATGGCCTGGGGGCAGGGGGTGGAGACCGAGGCGTCCTCCCTGGGCGGGCGGAACGTCGGTTACATCGACAACGGGGACTACATCAAGGTCAAGGGCGTGGCCTTCGGCGCCGGCGCGACCAAGTTCACCGCCCTGGTGGCCTCGGCCGGTAGCGGTGGGTCCATCGAGCTGCGCCTGGACAGCGTGACCGGCCCGCTGGTGGGCACCTGCCAGGTGACCCCCACCGGCGGCTGGCAGACGTGGACCAACCCGAGCTGCCCGGTCAGCGGCGCCACCGGCACCCACGACCTCTACCTGCGGTTCACCGGCGGCAGCGGCTCGCTGTTCAACATCGACCACTGGTGGTTCACCTCCAGCCTCAGCGGCACCCCGCCGCCGGTCCCCCCGTCGACCCCGCCGCCCTCCTCTCCCCCGCCGTCCACCACGCCGCCGCCGACCGGCGGCGCCTGCACCGCGACCTACCGCACCACCAACTCCTGGTCCGGCGGTTTCCAGGCCGAGGTGACGGTCACCGCGGGCGCCGCGGCGCTCAACGGCTGGTCGGTGCGGTGGAACCTCGCCGGTGGTCAGAGCATCAGCCAGGTCTGGAGCGGCACGCTGAGCACCAGCGGCTCCACGGCGACCGTCCGCAACGCGGCGTACAACGGCTCCGTGCCGGCGTCCGGCTCGACCACGTTCGGCTTCATCGCCGACGGCTCCCCGTCCACCCCGTCCCTGACCTGCACCAGCCCGTGAGAGGAGCGTTCATGCGTACCAGAGCGAGAAGATGGCTCACCGCGGGCGCCGCGCTGGCCCTGCTGGCCGCCGGCGTGCTGACGCCCGCCGGCCCGGCGGGCGCCGAGTCCAACGGCGGCACCCGGGTGATGCCGCTCGGCGACTCCATCACCGAGGGCACCCAGGTGCCGGGCGGCTACCGGATCGGCCTGTGGCAGCGGCTGGCCGGCGGCGGCTACCGGGTCGACCTGGTCGGCTCCCAGTTCAACGGGCCGGGCAACCTCGGCGACCACGACCACGAGGGCCACCCCGGCTGGCGCATCGACCAGATCGACGCCAACATCACCGGCTGGCTGAACGCCTACCAGCCGCGCACCGTGCTGCTGCACATCGGCACCAACGACATCCTGCAGAACTACAACGTCTCGACCGCGCCGAACCGGCTCTCCTCGCTCATCGACCGCATCACCACCACGGCGCCGAACGCGGACGTGTTCGTCGCGCAGATCATCCCGCTCGCCAACTCCGGCCAGGCGGCGGCGGTGCGCACGTTCAACGCCGCACTGCCCGGCATCGTGCAGTCGAAGGTGAACGCCGGCAAGCGGGTCCACCTGGTCGACCAGTACTCGGCGCTGACCACCGCCGACCTGATCGACGGCATCCACCCGACCGCCACCGGCTACGACAAGATGGCGGCGGTCTGGTACCGGGCGTTGCAGTCGGTGTCCGGCAGCATCGGCATCCCCGGCAGCGGCGGCGGCACGTACCAGAACGTGCAGCTCGTCGGCGCCGGCTCGGGCCGGTGCCTGGACGTGCCGAACGGCAGCACCACGAACGGCACGGCGGTGCAGCTGTACGACTGTTGGGGCGGCACCATGCAGCGCTGGACCTACACCTCGGCCAAGCAGTTGCAGGTGCTCGGCAACAAGTGCCTCGACGCCAGCGGGCGGGGCACCGCGAACGGCACCAGCGTGATCATCTGGGACTGCAACGGCCAGCCCAACCAGCAGTGGAACCTCAACGCCAACGGCACGATCAGTGGGGTCCAGTCCGGGCGCTGCCTGGACGCGGCCGGCTACGGCACCGCCAACGGGACCAGGATCAACCTCTGGGACTGCCACGGCGGCACCAACCAGCAGTGGAGCACACGCGCCTGACCGGCGTGCGACGGGCTCCCCGGCGGACACCGCCGGGGAGCCCGCCGCATGACCAGCGGCGGGCTCGGCGGGTACGTAGAGTGAGAGCCATGTCGAAGCCGCCGCTGCCCGAGCCCGCCGTCGCCATGCTGGGCAAGCCGAATCCCGCCGTCATCGCCACGCTGCGCGACGGCCAGCCGGTGTCCGCTGCCACCTGGTACCTGTGGGAGGACGGCCGCGTCCTGGTGAACATGGACGAGGGCCGCCGGCGGCTGGCGCACCTGCGCAGCGATCCCCGGGTCTCCCTGACCGTGCTGGACGAGGGGAACTGGTACACCCACGTCAGCCTCATCGGGCGGGTGGTCGAGCTGCGCGACGACGAGGGCCTGGCGGACATCGACCGGATCTCGCAGCACTACACCGGGAAGCCGTACCCGCGGCGGGACCGCGCCCGGGTCAGCGCCTGGATCGAGATCGAGCGCTGGCACGGATGGGGCGCGCACAAGGACAACAGCCAGACCGGCTGACGGCGCCCCCACGATGTCCGACCCATGCGGAAGAGTGTCGGGCATGAGTGAGCCGTACGACCCGAAGGCAGCGCTGCACCACTACCTGCGCGCGATCCGGGAGAACCTGATCTGGAAGCTCGACGGGCTGAGCGAACGTGACGCCCGGCTTCCGCGCACCGCGACCGGCAACAACTTCCTGGGCCTGCTCAAGCACTGCCTGAACGTCGAGGCCGGCTACTTCGGGCAGGCGTTCGGCCGCGAGTTCCCCACACCGGCGGAGCTGGTCGCCGCCGAGACGTTCGACGCGGACCCGCAGGCCGACTGGTACGCCCGCGAGGACGAGACCAAGGACGGGCTGATCGACCTGTACCGCCGGGTCGGGGCGTTCGCGGACGAGACGATCGAGACGCTGCCGCTGGACGCGCCGGGGCGGGTGCCGTGGTGGCAGCCCGGCCGGCAGGACGTGACGCTGCACCAGGTCATCGTGCACGTCTGCGTCGACCTGGCCCGGCATGCCGGGCACGCCGACATCATGCGCGAGCAGCACGACGCGGCGATCGGGCTGGGGCAGGACAACCGGAACATCCCCGACGGCTACGACTGGCCGGCGTACGTCGGCAAGCTGTCGGCGCTCGCCGACCGGTTCGAGTAGGCGGCATTCCGGTATGCCGGGCCGGAAGTTTCAACCATATTTCGGACAGCGGATCGACAGGACCAGCAGCATCGTGAAGCATCTATCCCATGAAGATCCGGCCCGCCGTCGCCCCGCCGGCCGCTGAGGACACCGGTCCCGAGCAGCCGCCCGCCGACCAGCCCTCGGACGACCGCCCCTCGGACGAGCGCCCCGCGGACGGCAGACGCCGGTGGCGGCCGAACCCGGAGTGGACGCTGGCGATCCTGGGCAGCCTGCTGCTGGCGGTGGTGCTGACCTGGCCGACGATGCGGCACCCGGCGACCACGATCCCGGGCGACCTCGGCGACCCGACGTTGCAGGCGTGGCAGGTCGCCTGGTCGGGGCACGCCCTGCTCAGCGACCCGGCGAACCTCTGGAACTCGAACACGTTCTATCCGGAGCG
Source organism: Micromonospora sp. AB353 (assembly GCF_049538395.1). Lineage (NCBI taxonomy): Bacteria > Bacillati > Actinomycetota > Actinomycetes > Micromonosporales > Micromonosporaceae > Micromonospora > Micromonospora sp. AB353. The sequence continues at coordinate 35,348 of NZ_JBMVFV010000008.1, forward strand.
CTACACCTACGCCTACAGCGACACCCTGCTCGGGTACGCCCCGTTCGGGATGCTCGGCTCCGGCTTCGAGGCCGCGGTGATCCGCTACAACGTGCTCTACGTGCTGCTGCACGCGCTGGCGTTCCTCGGGGCGTACGCGCTGGCCCGGCAGCTCGGCGCCAACCGCTGGGGCGGTGCGGTCGCCGGGATCGCGTGGGCGTACGCGCCGTGGCGGCTGGCGCACTCCGGCCACCTGAACATCCTGTCCAGTGGCGGGATCGCGCTGGCCCTGGCGATGCTGGCCCGGGGTCACGGCTGGTCGCTGCGCCACGGCTACCGGCCGGAGCGCCGCCGTCCCGGCTGGGCGGTGGCCGGGTGGCTCGTCGCGGCCTGGCAGGTCACGCTCGGCTTCGGCATCGGGCTGCCGCTCGTCTACTTCCTGCTGGCCGCCGTGCTGGTGGCGGCCGGCTGTTACGGCTGGTCCTGGTGGCGCAAGCGGGAGCGGCCCCCGTTCGGCCGGCGGCTCCTGATCGCGGACCTGGCCGGCGGCGCCGTGTTCGGCACCGTGACGCTGCTGCTCGGGCTGGTCTACCTGCGGGTGGTCGACCTCAACCCGCAGGCCGTCCGGTCGCTGGACTGGACCAAGATGTTCTCCCCGCCGCTGATCGGGTTCGTCACCGCGCCCGGCGACTCGTGGTTGTGGGGGGAACGGCACGCCGCCGCCCGCGAGCAGCTGACCTGGCCGCCGGAGATGGCGTTGCTGCCCGGCATGACGCTGATCGGGCTGGCCGCGGCGGGGTTGTTCGTCTCGGCGTTCCCGGTGCGGCACCGGGTCGCGCTGGGGCTCGGCGTGACCGGCACCGTGCTGCTGGGCCTGGGCGCCACGCTCGGCGGGGACGGCGACCCCGGCTATCTGACGTTGTCCAACCTCCTGCCGGGCTGGGACGCGTTGCGCACCCCGGGCCGGATGATGCACTGGACCAGCCTGCTGCTGGCGGTGCTGGCCGCCGGGCTGATCACGGCGCTCGCCGAGTCGTGGCACCGCCCCTCGGCCCACCGCTGGTCGCGGGCCGTGGCACCGCTGGTCCTGCTGGTGCCGCTGGCCCTGGTCACGCTGGAGGGCGTGAACCGCACGCCGCACCCGGTGGTGCCGACGCCACCGGCGGCGATGCGGGCCGCGCCGGAACCGATGCTGGTGCTGCCTGCCGGCGGGGTGGGCGACCTGAACTACATGCTGTGGTCGACCGACGGCTTCCCCCGGATCACCAACGGGCTCGGCGGTTTCGAGCCGGTCACCCAGGCCCAGACGCGGGTCGCCGTGGCGACGTTCCCCGACGCGGGCAGCGTGGCGTACCTGCGCGGGATCGGCGTGCGGTCGGTCGTCGCGGTGCCGAGCCGCGCGGCGGGTACGCCGTGGGAGGGCATCGAGACCCGGCCGGTCGACGGGCTGGGCATCACCCGGGAGGAGTTCGATGGCACGCTTGTCTACCGCCTCTGACGCCGTGAGCGCCGGTCCCGTGTGCCCGGGCCGGGCGGGGTGAGCGCCGTGCGGTTGTCGGTGGTGGTGCCCTGTTTCAACGAGGAAGCGTCGGTGGAGCGGCTGCACGAGATGCTCAGCGTCGCGTTCGCCGAGCTGACCGACGTGGACGTCGAGGTCGTGTACGTCGACGACGGCAGCGAGGACGGCACGCTGGCGGCACTGCGCCGGCTCGCCGCCGCCGACCCGGCCGTCTGCTACACGTCGCTGAGCCGCAACTTCGGCAAGGAGGCGGCCATGCTCGCCGGCCTGCGCCGGGCCACCGGCGACGCGGTGGTCATCATGGACGCCGACCTGCAGCACCCGCCGCGGTTGCTGCCCGAGATGGTGATGCTCTACCGCCAGGGCTTCGACCAGGTGATCGCCCGCCGGGACCGCCGCGGTGACCGGTTCATCCGGATGGTCGCCTCGCGTTCCTTCTACCGCCTGGTCAACTGGTGGATAGACGTACGCCTGCTCGACGGCGCCGGCGACTTCCGGCTGCTGTCCCGGCTCGCGGTGAACGCGATCCTGGCGATGCCGGAGTACAACCGTTTCTCCAAGGGCCTGTTCTCGTGGATCGGTTTCCGCACCGCGGTGGTGGCGCACCGCAACGAGACCCGGCAGGCCGGGCGGAGCCGCTGGACGTTCGGCAAGCTGTTCAACTACGCGTTCGACGGCCTGCTGTCGTTCAACAACCGGCCGCTGCGCCTGGCGATCTACGGCGGCCTGTTCCTCACGCTCATCGCGGTGGGCTACATGGCCTGGGTCGTAGCGGACGCCGTGGAGAAGGGCATCGACGTGCCCGGCTACACCACGATCATCGTCAGCGTGATCGGGCTCGGCGGCATCCAGATGATGATCCTCGGGGTGATCGGCGAGTACATCGGCCGGATCTACTACGAGACGAAACGCCGTCCGCACTATCTCGTGCAGGAGACCGAACGCGTCGTCGATGCCCCCGGCCGGACCTCCCGGATTCCGGAGCAGCGTGCGGCCACCGGCGAATCGATGGCCGGCGAGACCGGCTGAGCAACCCCGATCGGTGGGTGCCGATAGGCGCAGAATCGTTCTCTTTTCGCAGGTGGCGGGCGGTTGCTATGGTCGCCCGCGACGCCGGACACCGGCGCCGAGGAAAGGGTTGCGATGGGGCTGATGGACAAGCTCCGGGGCGAACTCATCGACATCATCGAGTGGCTGGACGACAGCCGCGACACGATGGTCTGGCGGTTCCCCCGGTATCAGAACGAGATCAAGATGGGCGCCCGACTGGTCGTCCGGGAGTCCCAGACGGCGGTGTTCGTCAACGAGGGGAAGATCGCCGACGTCTTCACACCGGGGACGTACACGCTGGAGACCCGCAACCTGCCGATCCTGTCCACCCTGAAGGGCTGGAAGTACGGCTTCAACTCGCCGTTCAAGGCCGAGGTGTACTTCGTCAGCACCCGGCAGTTCACCGACATGAAGTGGGGCACCCAGAACCCGGTCATCCTGCGCGACGCCGAGTTCGGCGTGGTCCGGGTACGGGCGTTCGGCGCCTTCGCGGCCCGCGTGGTGGACGCGTCGCGCCTGCTGCGGGAACTGGTCGGCACCGACCCGCAGTTCCGCACCGAGGAGGTGCAGGAGTACCTGCGGCAGCTCATGGTGGGACGCCTCGGCGGCGCGCTCGCCACGGCCGGGGTGCCGCTGCTGGACCTCGCCGCGCACCAGGACGCGATCGGCCGACGGCTGGCCGCCGTGCTGACCGAGGAACTGGCCGAGGTCGGCATCGCGATCCCCACGTTCGTCATCGAGAACGTGTCGGTGCCGCCGGAGGTCGAGCAGGCGCTGGACAAGCGGACCAGCATGGGCGCGGTCGGCGACCTGGACCGGTACACCCGTTTCCAGGCCGCGAACGCGATGGAGGCCGCTGCGAACAACCCGGGTGGTGAGGCGGGCGCGGGCATCGGCCTGGGCCTGGGCATGGCGATGGGCCAGCAGATGGCCCGGTCGATGGGCCCAGGCGCGGCCACGCAGCCGGCACAGCCCGCCCCCGCGCAGCCGGCCGCCGCCGAGCCGCCGCCGCTGCCGGGCCAGGCCCAGTGGTACGTCGGCGTCGGCGGCCAGCGGCAGGGCCCGTACGACCTCGGTGCGCTCGCCGAGCAGGCGAACGCGGGCGCGCTCGGCGCGGACACGCTCGTCTGGCGTACCGGGATGGCGCAGTGGCAGCCGGCCGGGCAGGTGCCCGAGCTGGCGTCGGTGCTCGCCAGCGTCCCGCCGCCGCTTCCGCCGCAATGAGCGACACGGCTGTCTCGCCGCCCTCCTACCAGTGCGGGGGGTGCGGGGCCCGGGTGGAGTTCGCGCCGGGCACGACGACGCTCAGTTGCCCGTACTGCGGGCACCGGCAGGAGATCGCCGGCGCCGGCCGGGAGGTGCGCGAGCACGCGTACGCGGAACTGGCGTCGCTGCCCCGCAAGCCGGTGGCGAGCGTCGGGGCGCACACGTTCGTCTGCCCGGGCTGCGGCGCCCGGACGGAGAGCGACGCGCTGGCGCAGCGCTGCCAGTTCTGCGCGGCTCCCCTGGTGGCCGACGCCGGGGCGGGTGAGCTGATCGCGCCGGAGGCGGTGCTGCCGTTCGCCGTCGACCGCAACGGTGTGCGGACGGCGCTGGGCCAGTGGTGCCGCAGCCGCTGGTTCGCGCCGGGGAGCCTGAAGAAGGTCAGCGAGGCCGAGACGCTGAAGGGCACGTACCTGCCGCACTGGACGTTCGACGCGCGGACCGTGTCGGACTACCAGGGTCAGCGGGGCGAGTACTACTACGTCACCGAGACGTACACGGTGACAGTCGACGGCAAGCAGGAGACGCGGACCCGGCAGGTGCGGCACACCCGGTGGCATCCGGCCGCCGGCACCGTACGCCGGGACTTCGACGACGTGCTGGTGCCCGCCACCACCCACCTGCCCACCGAGCAGTTGGACAAGCTGGCGCCGTGGCCGTTGACCGAGGCGGCCGCGTACCACGGCGACTACCTGGCCGGATACCAGGCGCTGCGGTACGACACCGAACCCGAGGCGGGCCTGACCGAGGCGAAGGCGCGGATGGCGCCGGTCATCGAGGGGGACTGCCGGTCGGACATCGGCGGTGACGAGCAGCGGGTGTCCGCCGTGGACACCACGTACTCCGACGTGTCGTACAAGCTGATCCTGCTGCCGGTGTGGATCGCCGCGTACCTGCACGCGGGCCGCTCGTACCAGGTTCTGGTGAACGCGCGTACCGGTGAGGTCATCGGCGAGCGTCCCTACAGCACGGCGAAGATCGTGGCGGCGGTGCTGGCCGCACTGGCGCTCGTCGCGCTCGTGGTGGCGTACGCGATGAGCCGCTGACGCGTACGGGCCACCGGTGTGCCGACCGGCGGAGGAGGGAAGCCCCGATGGACTCACTGCGGAAGACCTCGCTGGTCGCGGGCGGCGCCTATCTGCTCACCTTCGTCTCGATCCCCACCGTCGGCCTGTACGCCCCGGTCCGCGAGCCGGACTACGTCCTCGGCACCACCTCGCAGGCCCCTGTCGTCCTCGGCGGCGTCCTGGAGATGATCGTCGCGCTCGCCTGCATCGGCACCGCCGTCGCGCTGTACCCGGTGCTCCGGCAGCAGGGCCCGGCCCGCGCGCTGGGCTTCGTCGGCGCCCGGGTGCTCGAAGCCGCCGGCATCATGATCGGCGTCGCGGGCATCCTGACGCTCGTCGCGCTGCGGGACTCCGCCGCGGGGCCGGACGCGCTCGTGACCGGCCGCGCGCTCGTCGCCTTCTACGACTCGGTGTTCCTGCTCAGCCAGGGCTTCCTGCCCGCGGTGAACGCGCTGCTGCTGGGCACCCTGCTGTACCAGTCCCGCCTCGTGCCGCGCTTCCTGCCGGTGCTCGGGCTCGTCGGCGCGCCACTGCTCGTCGCCTCCGACCTCGGCACCCTGTTCGGCGCCTGGGACCGGCTGTCAGCGGTGGCGGCGGTCGCCGCGCTCCCCATCGCGGTGTGGGAGTTCTCGCTCGGCGTCTACCTGGTCGTCAAGGGCTTCCGGCCCGCCCCCGTCACGGCCGGCGCGGTGGAGCCCCGGCCGGTCCGGGACGCCACCGTCTGAGCCCTGTCAGGCCCGCGCGCCGCCGCGAGCCGGTCGAACGCCATGGGTGTCAACTGGGTGCCGAGACACCCATGGCGTGCCACTCGCTGTGGGTCAGCAGCCGATCCGGGTGGAGCCCATCGCCACGTCGTCGTACCAGAGGGTGTCGGCGCCGCCGCCGTAGCTCTCCCAGCCCAGCTTCAGGTCGGTGAGCTGCGGTCGCCAGGTGCGGTTGTACCACTGGCCGTCGATGTCGTGCGTCGGCACGCCGTCGGCGGTCAGCCCGGTCACGGCGACACCGTCCAGCCAGGTACGCATCTGGCCTGCGGAACCATCCACCATGAACTCCAGGCAGGCCCAGCGGTTGGTGGGCAGCGGCACGCTCTGCGCCACCCCGGCCGGGCTCTGCTCGGGCAGCGTGGCGTCGTCGGAGGCGCGGTTCCACTGGAGCGCGCCGTTCTGGCCGCCCAGCCGCAGGTCGCGGTTGCCGTCGGCGGCGTCGGACATGGTGATCATCGTGGTGTGGTCGGTGGGCTGGGCGGTGGTGTGCCGGAGCCAGATCCGGGCGTACCTGATGCTGCCCAGGCCGCTGAGGTTCTTCGTGGTCCGGACGAACACGTGGTTGCAGTACCCGGCCGCGCCGTTGATGCGGACCGCGCGGCTGCCGCTGTGCGTGGTCGACGTGTCGATGGTGGCCGTGCCGGCGCCGGAACAGTCCGGGCTCACCACGTTCCAGTCACCTGACGGCGTCGGGCCGGTCTGGTTCTCGAAGCCGTCGCAGAGCACCGCCCCGGCGCAGCCGCTCGGCGGCGGCGTCGTGGCAGGTGGCGTCGTGGGCGGTGGAGCTGTCGTGGGCGGCGCGGTGGTGGGCGGCGGCGTGGTCGGCGGGGCGGTGGTCGGCACCGTCGTGGTGGGCGGCGGCGTGGTCGGGCCGGTGCCGTTGCACGGTACGCCGTTGAGGCTGAACCCGGTCGGCGCGCCGCCGGCGGTGCCGTACGTGCCCTGCACGCCGAACTCGGTCGAGCCGCCGGCCGGGATGCCGCCGTTGTACGACATGTTGCGGGCGGTCACCGTCGACCCGGACTGGCTCACCGTGGCGTTCCAGCCGTTCGTGACGCGCTCGTCCCCGGCGTACGTCCAGGTGACGGTCCAGCCGGACACGGCGGTGTCACCCGGTGAGACCTTGATGTTCGCGGTGAACCCGCCGGGCCACTGGTTGGGTGTGTAGTCGACCCGGCAGCCCTGTGCGGCTGCGGCCGGGCCGGTGAGCAGGGCCGTACCGGCCGCGGTGACGGCGGCCAGCGCGGCGACGGCCGCCACGAGCGGGGCGGGGCGGGCACGGAGAATCGTCATGGGAAGTCCTTCGGCGTCGGACAGGGCGCAGCCGCGCGTCCTCGTCGGACGCGCCGGTGCGCGAGGGTGCGGCGCGGCGGTGCGCCACGGTGGGTGGTCGATGCGTACGACCGATGTGCCCGGCTCGAAGGCGGCCCGGTCAGCCGCCGGGGTCCGGTTCTCGCGGACCTCGGCGGCGCCCGAGCCCCAATCTATTGACCGTCGCCTATCCAATCAAGGGCTCCGCCCGCGCGGACGCCCGTCATCCCGGATCGGCTCCCACGCCGCTCAGCAGGGGTTGCCAGCCGTCGCGGTAGCGCACCCCGCCGGGTCGCAGCCGGACCCGGTCGTGTGGCGTACCGGGGATCGGCTCGGTCCGGATCACCTGTGGCCGGTCCACCACGACGCAGACGTCCTCGCCCGGCCACCACCAGCCGCAGGAGCGGGCCAGGTCGGCCCAGGTGTCCAGGTGCCCGGCATCCTCCGGCCCGTACCGGGCGAGGCCGAGCCGGCGCAGCACGTCGTAGTAGGCGATCCACGACGCGTCCTGCTGCCCGTACCAGCACACGGGCACCGGGCCGTCATCTGCGAGCGCCGCACGCACCGGCAGGTAGAACCCGTGCGCGAGGCTGCGGTGCAGCGCCGCGCGTACCCCCTGGTGCAGGACGACGGCGAGCGGTACGCCGCCGTCGAACGCCCGCTGCGGCGCCAGCTCGGGCCACGGCTCCTTGGCCTTGCCCCGGCGCGCGGGCGACAGCTCGGGATCGGTGTGCACGACGCCCGCGCTGAGCGCGCCCCGGAGCTGGGAGACGACCATGGCGATGTCGCTCGCCACCAGCGGCGTCCGGGGCGGTCGTACCGCCCGGATGCGCTCGTGGAGCCGGTCGAGGGTGGGCCAGCCGGTGACCAGAGGCAGTGCCTTCGCCGGCGAGTCGACCCATTCGAAGCGGGGTCGCGGCCGCGACGCCCTCGCGTAGACGGCGGTCAGGCAACGCTCGGCGGTCTGCCGGTCGGCCGGCTGTGTGGACAGGGCGTGGCCGAGCCATTCCTGGCGGATCCGGGCCGCCTGCTGCCACAGTTCGTGCGGGCTCTTCGCGGCGTCGTCGCGCCGCGGGGAGGCGCTCATCGCGCCGGGGCGTCGCCGCCCTTCCGGTAGGAGATCATGGAACGACTCTGACCCATGTCTCGGCACCGCTCAAGCGAATTCCGTACCGTGACCGCATCCGCAGTGCCCGGCCAGGAGAGAAGGGAACACCGTTGCCCGTGGACAGTGACCGCTTGACCCGACCCCCTGCCATCACCGCGCAGATGCTCATCCGCCGGCCCGCCGCCGAGGTCTTCCAGGCGTTCGCCGACCCGGCGGTGACCACGAGGTTCTGGTTCACCAGGAGCAGCGGCCGGCTGGAACCCGGTGCCGTCGTCACCTGGGACTGGGAGATGTACGGCGTCTCCACGGTCGTGACGGTCAAGGACGTGGAGGAGAACCGCCGCATCCTGGTCGAGTGGGATCCGGAGTCCCCCACCCGGGTCGAGTGGCGGTTCCTGCCGGGTGCGGACGACACCACGCTGGTCCGGGTCACCGAGACCGGCTTCGCCGGCACCGCCGACCAGGCCGTGAGCAAGGCGATCGACTCGATGGGCGGGTTCACCATGGTCCTCTGCGCCGCCAAGGTGCTGCTGGAGCAGGGTGTGCTGCTGAACGCGGTCGGAGACGCCCACCCGTCCGGATTCGAGGACTGACCGCGCCCCGCGGTGGGCGGGCCGGGCCCACCCACCGCGGACCGGTTCATCCGGCGAGCGTGGCCTTGGCCGCGTCGATGGCGTCGAGCAGCCGTTCCTGGTGCTCGAATCCCTCGTCGTCGACCACCGGGCTCGCCCCGCATTCACGCTGCCGCGCGTGCAGCAACGTCTCCTCCACCGGCGTCACCGGGAAAGCCAGCGGATCGAGACCGGGAACTCCTTCTACGTCCTCGACCAGGAGCCACTTGTTCGCCTCGTCGTAGCGGACCACACCCGCGGCGATCCCCCTGGTCCACTGGTCGAAGAGCACGGCCAGGCTGGGGGCGGCACGAACCGACTCCCAGGCGTCCTCGCCGACCGGGTAGCGCCAGATCTCCCCCTCGTGCTCGCCCGCGAGGACGAACGTGTAGAGCAGGAAGTCGAAGTGGAACAGGGGTAGTTGCTGTTGCCAGGGAAACGGCGTCCCTACCGACAACCCCAGGTAGTCGAGCGCGTCCGCGCCGTCCGGCCACGGCATCCGCCACCCGCCGTTGGGGAGCAGCCGCGCGTCGGGCCAGCGCTGCGCCTGTAACCAGGCCAGCTGATCCGCGACGTGGTCCACGTCGAAGATCCGGCGCACCCGGTCCGGCGGCGAGCCGACCGGCGACTCGCCCGGGTCGGGCCAGTCGAGGCCGGCGGCAGTCGCCGCGACGCGGTACTCCCGCACCGCTTCGCGCAGTACGCGCATGTCGTCGAGCATCAGGAGGCTCCTCGGCTCACGGGGCCACGGGCGTCATGCACAGGCTAGCCCCGCCGCCGCTGAGCTTGAAGGCGAAGCTCGGACCGCCTGCCTCGACCCACGGCTTCACCGGCAGCACGACGAACTTGGTCTTGTCGCTCACCTTGCACTTGCCGTAGAACGCGTTGATGTCGTTGGCCTGGGGGAGCGACTCGGCCGTCGACACCAGCTTCAGACTGGCGACCTGGCCGGTCAGATCGACCGCCTGGTCGGTCGACCAGAACGGGAACTCGTCGCAGGTCTGCCCAGGAACCCGTACGTCGCACGCGTTCGGTTTGAACGCCGCGGTGCCGAACCAGCCGCGGCTGTGGCCCTTGGCGCGCGCCGCCTGCCCGCCGACGCTTCGCGCCGGGTAGAACCACACCGCCCGGGTCGGCGGCTGCGGGTATCCGCCGTCTCCCATGGCGGCCACGATGTGCTTGCCGGTCTCCGTCATGTCGGCGCCCTTGTAGTTCTTGGCCCCGGGTACGTAGACGATGATGTCGTCGTCGCATCCGGCCTTGCCCTGGGTGCCGCGCTGCGCCGTACACGCCTGGTCGATGATTCGCTTGAGGCGCGCGTCCTCCGTGGAGTCCCACGCGAAGGGGAGGTTGCGCTGGTTGGCCACGAGTTTCGTCGTCTTGACGACCTCGGCGTAAACCTTGAGGCTGTTGTACCACTCGCCTTCGTCCAGGCCCCAGTTGTCGAACTGCTCGAAGTCGACGTCGTGCGTGATCGGATACTCGAGGATCCCGTTGATGCCGATCGTGCCGGGGAACAGGATCGCGAGCAGCGCGCCCAACGCGACCCCGAGGCCGAGGCCGCCGAGGCCGACGACCCACCACGAGATGCTGGCGGCGGCCACCGGGGCGGCCGCGGCCGCCGCCGCCGTCTCCGCGACGGGAGCGATGAGCGTCGCGCAGGCACCGCTGCTCAGACACCAGGCGATCGGCACCACTGCCGGTTGCAGCAGCAGCGGCCTGGGCTGCGTGTCGTCGATCGACGAGATGACCGGCCCGCGGCCGGCGGGGGCGATGGCGAACAGCGTCCGGGTCAGGTCGTCCGCGCAGTCGACGAGCTTCTCGCCGGACGGCGGCAGGACGGCGTCGAGGCAGCTGGTGTCGGCGGCACGGTAGCAGCCGAGGAAGATCTCCGTGGCGCCGGCGGGGACCGGCACGCCGGCACGGGAGCTGGCCGCGAGGTAGATGTCACCACCGGCACCCGCGCACTGGGACGCCTCACTGGCGGTGGTCTGCGTGACCGCGGGCGACAGCTCGTCCACGTGGATCATCGTGGTGAAGTCACCGGCGAGTTCCCGCACCACCGTGCCGTCGGCGCTCAGCGCCTCCACCCGGAAGGCGTACGGCGTGTACTCCTCCAGTGGCTCGATCGGGAGCTTGATGACGCTGTCCGCGGTGCACGGGCTGGCGACGTTGCCGTTGCCGTCCTCGCAGAGCTGGTCGCGCTCGAAGTGGTCGTAGATCTCGCCGTCGAGGTAGGCGCGGTAGCTCGCCTCAGTGGCCGGGTTCGGGTGCCAGCTGGCCAGGGCGCCGCCCTCGTCCGGGTCCAGGGTGAGGCCCTCGTCCACGTCGGGTGGCGGCGGCAGGGCGTCGGTCGTGAACGATGCCGTGGCGGGCGTCTTCGACCGGTTACCGGCCAGGTCAACGGCGACCACGGAGACCGAGTGGTTGCTCGACGGCTGGAGTCCGGTGATCGAGTACGAGCGGGTGCCGACGGTGGTCCGGTGCGGGGTGCCTCCGTCGACGGTGACCTCGTAGCCGGCGAGGCCGTAGTTGTCGGTCGCCGCGCCCCAGGTCACCTTCGCCCCGGTCGCTGTGATCGTGCCGACCGTCAGGTTCGGCACGTTGCTCGGCGGGATCAGGTCCAGCACGGTGATGTCGCGCAGGATCCGTGCGTAGCGACCCGGTTCGCGCTCGGCACGGGTGCAGACCTCTACCGGACCCAGTCGCGGTGGGCGCATGCTGGTGGTCCACGAGGCCGACCAGTCCGTGACGCCCTCCGGCGGCGGGCCGTAGGTGAAGCTGGTCGAGGTGGTCTTCTCGACCGAGACGTCCACCATCGTGGCCTGCTTGTGGACGTACCCAGTGACGGCGATCCGGCCGTTCGCGTCGACCGCGACCTCCGACCCGGCTGCCGGTCCTTCGAGGCGGATGGACGCGTGGTTGACGTCGTCCGGCACGGACGGGTCGGCGCATGCCGGAAGTTGCGCCTCGGTTTCGACCTGGGCGGACGCCGGCTGGCTGATCATGCTGAGCGGGAGGAGGATCGCGACGGCGAATGCCGTCGCGCGTAAGGACCGACTGAAATAACGATGAGGTCTGTAGCCTGACATGCCGCCCCGTCTCACTGAGATTGGTCGATGACGAGCGGAGCCTGTCACGGCGATCTATATTCGAGATACTCTGTCGTCTACGCCCGGCAGACGACCCGACCCGCCGGCAGGGCCGATCACCCGGACCGGGACAACAGCGTGCGGAACGGGTTCCCGCGGACGAGCCGCGACTCCGGCCCGGACGGCGACGTGGCCAATTCGGCGGCGTAGTCCCTGACCAGCGCCGGCAGTCGATAGCGGGCCGAACCGTCCCGGACGACCAGGTGCGCATCGACAAGGCCCTCCATGGCCCGCCGGATCCGCTCGGTGGACTCGCCGAGTTGCGCTGCGGCACGGTCCACCGCCGCCGGCGCCTCCGGGCAGGCGGCGAGAAGTGCGAACAGCCGGCCGGCCACCTCGTCCTCCGCGGCGACGACCGCGACGGCGGCAGCCAGGCTCGCCCGTACGGAAAGGTCGTCGTAACTCAGCAGATCCAGCTTGCTCGTTCCCGCGGCGAGTTCACCGACCAGGGCGGCCACCGGCATCCTCGGCCACGTCGCCAGCCTCGAACCGGCGACCCGCAGCGCCAGCACCGACCCGGCGCATAGCCCGATCAGCTCGGCTGTCGCGCCCGGATCCGCGGCCAGCCGTTCCGCGCCAGCGAGCGCAGCCAGCAGTTCCCGTGCGCCGGGCTCGGCCAACGGCGACAGGGCGACCCGCCGTACACCGTCGAGGTTGCTCAGCGAGCGCCGGGCGACGGCGATCAGGGCAGGGCCGGGACTGGCGGGCAGGAGGGGCCGCACCTGGGCCGCGCTGGTGACCCCGTCGAGGACCAGCAGCAACCGGCGTCCGGCGCTGAGCGAGCGCAGGCGACCGGCGCGCTCGTCGGCGCTGTCGGGGATGCCGGCCGACGGGACGCCGAGCGCGCGCAGCACCCGGGCCAGCAACTCCGCCGGGGTGACCGAGACCTGGTACGCGACGTCGACGAAGATCTGCCCGTCGGGGAAGTCGCCGGCCACCGCGTGGGCGGCGCGTACGGCGAGCCCGGTCTTGCCGCTTCCCGGCGGGCCCGTGACGACCACGACCGCCGGCACCCGGCCCGTCGCTCCCGTACCGACCTCGGCCACCTCCCTGGTACGTCCGACGAAGGTGACCAGATCCGGTGGCAGCTCCCGGGGCACCGTCCGACCGGTTTCGGCAGCGGGAGCCGGATCGGTCGTCGACGGCTCCGGCGCCCCGATCACCGACGGCGGCCGGGTGTACGAGACATCCGGCGCCCGCTCCAGGATCGCCCGGTGCAGGGCGGCCAGCTCCTCGCCCGGCTCGATACCGAGATGCTGGTCCAGCCGGGCACGCGCATCCCGGTAGGCGGCCAGTGCCGCCGGCACCTCACCGCAGCGGTACAGCGCGAGCATCAGCTGCCCCCACGCCCGTTCCCGCAACGGGTACGCGGCCAGATGCTCACGCAGCCCGGGCAGCAGCTCGGCGTGCCGGCCGACCGCCAGTCGGGCGTCGGTCAGCAGCTCGAACACCTGAAGCCGCTGCTCATCCAGGCTCGCCCAGCGGTTGTCGAGGGTGGTGCCGGTCGGCAGCCCTTCGCCCGCCGAACCGCGCCACAACGCGAGTGCGGCGTCGAGTGCGGGAACGGCGTCGAGCGCGTGCCCCCTGACCAGCGCCGCGCGGCCGTTCTCCGCCAGGCGGTGGAACTCCGTGACGTCCAGTTCGCCGGGCTGCATCCGCAGCTCGTACGCGTTCGGACGTGTCACCAGTCGATCGCCCACCAGCCGGCGCAGGGCCGCCGCGTGCGAACGCAGGTTGGCCGTCGCCGATGGTGGGGGAGCATCGGCCCAGATCATTCCGGTCAGCCGGTCCAAGGACACGGACCGGTTCGCCGCCAGCGCGAGCCCGGCGAGCACGGCCCGCCGCTTTCCCGGGCCTGGTGCCACGCGGCGACCGCCCACCCTCAGCTCGACAGTGCCCAGAAGCCGAATTTCCAATTGCATCCCGTCGCTCCCCCGTCGAACTCCGAGGCCGCCCAGAGTAGGCGAGTCCGCAGATCAGGACAAGGTGATGCGATAACGACTATTGTGACGAACATCAATGTATATAGCGGTGTGTCGGCGTAACGGAAACACATCGGAAAACGCTTCATGACGGCGACCGGGCCGCCGGTTCGGCAAATCGGTCAGGCGCGCGCGGCCGGTGCCGGCGCGAACAGGGCCGGCGCCGGCTCGGCGGCCCGGATCGCGGCCACGAGCTGAGCCAGCTGAGGGTAGTCACCGGGGGCCGCGCGGAGAAGATGGTCCGCGTCCGCGTGGTTGCCGAGGTACGACTCGGCGGCCGCTCGCAGAAGAAGCGCGAGGGCGCAGAGGTCGGACGGCTCGGCACCGGGACGAACGTCGACAAGCAGGGATCGCGCATCCTCGGGCCGCTGGTTGAGCAGGTGAGCCAGGCTTATCGCGATCCGGGCGGACAACACGCCCGGCTGCGACCGGACGGCGATCTGTGCGAGTTCGGAGATCTCCCGCACCTCCCGGCGATCCACAGGCGATCCGTGCACCACCGCGGCGTACAGGTACCACAACCCGAACTGGACGCTCAGCGCCTGCCCGATCGCCGCGGCCGCCACGGGATCGGTGCCGCCCGCGCGAGCCAGCGCCGCGAGCCGCTCGGCCTCCTCGACCAGCTCCGGGGACTGTGTACGGGCCGCGCGCAGTCTCTGCTGGTAGCCGGCGAGGGCCAGGAGCGGATCGCTGCCGGGGCGGGGTTGAATGCCGACCCGGTGGACGTCATTCACCGCTCGGGCGACCGCCCCCAGTGCGCTGACCACCTCTTCCTGGTAGTAGCCCGCCCGCAGCCCTTCACGGGTGGCTGCCGGAGCCCGGAGCCAGCGGAGCAGGTGGTGGCCGTCGCTGCCGGTCGAACGCCCCGGAACGAGGTTGGTCAAGGCGAGCAGTGCCCCGACGAACGCGGCGCCGAGCAGCGTCGAGCGCGTCAACGCCGTACTGGTGGACCCCGACGCGACAACGAGTGCCGTCGCGGCGCACAGGTTGCTCAGCGGGCCACCGAGATAGAACAGCACCATCCGCAGCGGCAACGCCGTCATCGACGGCGCAGGCCGGACCGACACCTCGTTGCGCCAACCGTTGAAGGGCGCGATACGGACCGCGACGACCGGCAGGCGCAGCAGCTTCGCCACGACGAGGTGCCCGCACTCGTGCAGGACGAGGTGCAGCCACAACGACACGCAGGTGAGGCCGGCCGCAGCGATCGCACCCGTCACGGACTCGGTGACGAGCAGCGCGAACGCCGCCGCCTCCACCGCCAAGAGGAGTGAGACGGCGAGCAGCCGACGGCGAAGCTTCACGAGGAGATGGTACGGGCGGACAGGCGGCGGCAGGGGGATCCGCGCCCGCACCCGGCATGCGTTGACGCAGGATGACACGCTTGCGCCGATGGATGCGTTCGTCTCACAGTTGCCGGCGCTGCTCGGCGTCGTCGTCGGTGCCCTCGGTACGGGTCTGGTGACCTTCCTGTCCACCAGAAGTCAGTGGAAGCGCGGTCAGTCCGTACGGTGGGACGAACGACGACTGGAGGCGTACGGCGAGTTCGCCCAGGTGCTCAAGGAGATCCAGGCGATCTCGCTGCGGGTTCTGGCCGCGGCGGACGGCGACAAGTACCGCTCAGGGTTGGACAAGGCCGCGGCGCTGCCCCGGCTCGCCGACGCGGACATCAGGCACACCCTCGCGTGGGAACGCCTGTTGCTGCTCGGGGACGCCGCCACGGTCGCCGCCGCGCAGGACTGGCGCGAGGCGGTCTGGCGGCTGGAGCACCGAGCCCGCGAGGCCGGGGAGAGCACCGAGCCGCTGAGCGACCTCTACCAGCAGGCCAACGCGAGCCGTGATCGCTTCTATGACGCGGCTCGACGCGGCCTGGGCGTGAGCGGCGGATCAGTCGCCCAGTCCGACCGCCTGCAGCAGCGCCTCGCATCCGAGGACCACCAGCCCGAGGCCCGCCGCAGCTGATTCTGGCCCTCGTCCCGCTCCAGGCGCGATGAGTTCGCCCGCCCTGGCCGGTCTGACCTGTGTATCCGATCGGATACGGAGATCCGGCAGACCGCCAGGAGGGACGAGAACCATGACCGTTGTCGACACCACTCCCCCGCCCGTCGCCCGTGGTCTGCACCGCACGCTGTGGGTGCTCCAGGGCTTCCTCGGCGTCTTCTTCATCGTCGCCTCGGCCGGCCCCAAACTGTTCGGCGAGACGAACGCGGTCCAGACCTTCGAGGACATGGGCGCCGCGCCCTGGTTCCGCTACCTCGTCGGTCTGCTGGAACTGGCCGGTGGCATCGGGCTGCTCGTGCCGAGGCTGGCCGGCCTGGCCGCCGTCGGGCTGGCGCTGCTCATGATCGGCGCCGCTGTCACGCAGGCGTTCATCCTGCACGGCGGCGCGCTGGTGCTCACCCCCGTGGTGCTGTTCGTGCTGTTCGTGTTCATCGCGTGGGGCCGCCGCCACTCGATCCGCTCGCTCCTCGGCCGCTGATCAGGGGGTGCGCGGGCCGGCCCGTCAGGGCGTCCAGCGCACCCCCGGGTTCACCCGCCCGAACCAGTCGAAGACGGCCATGTTGTCCCACTGGTTCCCGGTGCCGTTGATGTTCGCCGGATCCCAGCCGTTGCCGCTGACGGCGTACCAGGTCGGCTCCCAGTAGAAGACACCGATCGCGCCGGCGTCGCGGGCGGTGTTCTGGACCCAGTCGAACTCCTGGGCCTGCCCGGCCCACGTCGCGCTGATGCCGTCGCAGGTCGCGTCGCCGATGGCGTTCGGCTCGCCGTCCGCGTCGGCCCGGGTGAAGGGGTACGCGGTCTCCACGATCACCACCGGCTTCCCGTAGCGGTTCCGCACGTCGACGATGTTGTTGTAGAGGTTCGCCAGGCTGCCGTGCCACATGCAGTAGTAGGACAGGGCCGTCATGTCCCACTGCACGCCCTGCGCGCGGATGCCGTCGTAGAACCAGCGGGCGTTGGCGTTGCTGTCGGCGTTCGCAGTGTGGATCATCACGGGGATGCCGCCGCCGCACGCCTTCACCGCGTTGTAGGCCTGCTTCAGCAGCCCGGCCAGCGGGGCGAAGTCGTTGTTGACGACCTTGCCCTCGTTCCACAGCATCCCGACGTTGATCTCGTTGCCGATCTGCACGCTGTCCGGCAGGGTGCCCTGCCCGCGCAGGGCGGCGCAGACGTCGTAGGTGAAGGCGTACACGTCGTTGCGGAGCTGGCTGAGGCTGTGCCCGGCCCAGGCGGCGGGCTTGTACTGCTTGCCGGGGTCGGCCCAGGTGTCGGAGTAGTGGAAGTCGATCAGCACCTTGAGGCCCTTGGCCTTCGCCGCGCGCGCCTGGGCCAGCACCCTGCTCTTGTTGTTGTAGCCGCTGGCCGGGTTGTTCCAGACACGCAGCCGGACGTAGTTGACGCCGACGGACCTGAGGATGTCCAGCGGGTCGCGGGCCACCCCGCCCGCGTCGTAGTACTTGGCGCCCAGGTCCAGGCTGCGCTGCAACGAGGAGACGTCGGCACCGCGCATGCTGAGCGTGTTCGCGGCGGCGACCGGCGCGGGCGTACCCCCGAATGTGGTGGTGACGGCGAGGACGACGGCCGTGACGGCCCCGACCAGGGCGCGACGGCGGTGGCGTGTGGTCACAGGACTTCCTCTCAGCCGACAGTGCAGGGGGCGCCGTTGAGCGCGAAGCCGGTCGGCGGCGCGTCGCTCGCGCTCCACCGCCCCTGGAAGCCGAAGGTCGCTGATCCGTCCGGCGCGATGACGCGGTTCCAGTCGGCGTTGCGGGCGGTCACGGCGGTGCCGGTCTGGCCGACGGTGGCGTTCCACGCGGTGGTGACCTGCTGGTCCCCGGGGAAGCCGAAGGTGACGATCCAGCCGTCGACAGGCACCGTCCCGGTGTTCTGCACCGTGACCGTGGCGACGAAACCGCCCTGCCACTCGGCCTGGTTCCGGTAGGTCACCCGGCAGGTCGAGGGCGGCGGGGGCGGCGGAGTAGACGTCGTGGGCACGGTGACCGTGTTTGATGCGATCGACACGTTGCCGGCCGCGTCGCGGGCCCGCACGTAGTACAGGGTGCGCAGCGGCGTCGGCGGGGGCAGCGCCGCCGTGTACGTCGTGCCCGGCACGGTGGCGACGAGCGTCGAGGTGAACCAGCCGTCGAACCGGTAGACGTTGTACCCGAGCACGCCGACGTCGTCTGTCGACGGCGCCCAGGACAGCGTGGCGGTCGAGGCGGTCACGTCGCCGACGGTGAGGTTCTGCGGGGCGCTCGGCGGGGTGGTGTCCGGCCCGGTGTCGGTCACCGGGGTGACCACCGTCAGCGCCTCGGTGGACGGCGAACGGCGGCCGTCGCCGTCGCGGGCCGACACCCGGAAGGAGTACTGCCGGCCCGGCTGGATGTAGCCGGTGATCGTGGCGGTGGTGACGTCACCGAGGCTGAGGCCGTAGACCACGTCGTCGAACGCCTGGTAGTACATGATGTCGTACCCGACGACCGGGCAGCAGCCGCGCGTGGCGGCCGTCCAGGTGAGGGTGACCGACGTGGTCCGTACCCGGGTGGCGGTCAGGTTGGTGGGCGCGCTCGGCGGGAACGGCGTGGTGCTGGGCGGGTCGGGCGTCCCGGGCGTCGACGTGGGCGACGGCGCGGTCCCGGTCGGCTCCGCGGCGGGCACCGCGGTGCCGCCGGGCGCCGGCGCGGCAGCGGGGTACGCGGTGCCGGCGCCGGCCGACGGCACGGCGATCAGTGCGGTGCCGAGCACGGCGGCGGACAGCACGACGGCGGCCGGCAGACCCGGCCGCAGGCGGCGCAGAAGCGAGGACGAGAAGACGGCGGCCATGGGGTAGACGATGCCCGCAACGTATCGATGATCGCCAACATGTCCCACACCTCGGCCGGCACGGCAGCCGCGACGCGGACCCTCCACCTCATTCGGTGTTTTGCGCCGCTTATGTCGGCAATCAGCCACAATCGGGACGACAGGGTGAGCCGCTGCGGAACGGCCACCGCACGCACGAGCGGCTGGACGGGAAGCGGCGATGGCCACCTTCGAGTACCGCTGCCCGCAGGACGGCAGCTTCGACGTCGTGATGCCGGTCGGCACCGCGGGGCCGTCGGCGAGCTGCCCCCGGTGCGGGTCTCCGGCGGCACGCGTGTTCTCCCCGCCGGGGCTCGCCCGCGTGCCGGCGGCGCTGCGTGAGGCCGTGGACCGGACCGAGCGCAGCGCGGAACAGCCGGAGGTGGTCGGGCGGGTGCCCGGCCGTCGCCCGGCGCGCCGCTCGACGAACCCGGCCCACGCCCGCCTGCCCCGATGGTGACCACGAGAAGGGCTCGACACCGTGCCTGAACTGCTGTTCTCTCTCGACTCCACGAAGAGGTTCACCGACCAGGAGAAGGTCGGGCACAACCGCTGGCATCCCGACGTCCCGCCCGTGGCGGCGGTACGGCCCGGACAGTCGTTCCGCGTCCACTGCCGCGAGTGGTTCGACGGCGCGATCCACAACGACGACTCCGCCGACGACATCCGGGACGCTCCGCTGACCCGGGTGCACGCTCTCAGCGGCCCGTTCGCCGTCGAGGGCGCCGAGCCGGGCGACCTGCTCATGGTCGACATCCTCGACATGGGCCCGATCCCTCAGGAGTCCGGTCCGCTGGCCGGTCAGGGCTGGGGCTACACGGGCATCTTCCCCACCGGCAACGGCGGCGGCTTCCTGACCGAGCAGTTCCCCGACGCCTACAAGGCGGTCTGGGACTTCACCGGCCGCAAGGCCACCTCGCGGCACATCCCCGGCGTCTCGTTCACCGGGATATCCCACCCGGGGCTGATGGGCACCGCCCCGTCCGCGTCGCTGCTCGCGACCTGGAACCAGCGGGAGGGGGCGCTGATCGCCACCGCACCGGACCGGGTGCCGCCCCTGGCCCTGCCTCCCGAGCCCCAGGACGCGATCCTCGGCAGCCTCACCGGCGCCGACTTCGACCGGGTGGCCGCGGAGGCGGCGCGAACCGCGCCGCCCCGGGAGAACGGCGGGAACCAGGACATCAAGAACTTCACCGTCGGCAGCCGGGTCTTCTACCCGGTGTACGTGCCGGGTGCCAACTTGTCCCTCGGCGACCTGCACTTCTCCCAGGGCGACGGAGAGATCACCTTCTGCGGCGCCATCGAGATGGGCGGCTTCGTCGACCTGCACGTCGACCTGGTCAAGAACGGCATGCAGACGTACGGCGTCGCCGAGAACACGATCTTCATTCCGGGTGACACGCCGCCGCAGTTCTCCCAGTGGCTGGCCTTCTCCGGGCTCTCCGTCACCCTCGACGGCGAACAGCGGTACCTCGACTCGCAGCTCGCCTACCAGCGCGCCTGCCTGCACGCCATCGACTACCTGACCCGCTTCGGCTACCAGCCGGAACAGGCGTACCTGCTGCTCGGTGCCGCACCGATCGAGGGCCGGCTCTCCGGCGTGGTGGACATCCCCAACTCCTGCGCGACCGTCTACCTGCCCACCGAGATCTTCGACTTCGACATCCGCCCCTCGGCCGCCGGTCCGACGCGGATCGACCCGGGCAAGGGCGCCCCGAAGGCCACCATGCGGTGAGCAGGTGCCCCTGACTGCCGGTGGTCCGGCGACGGGCGACCACGCTACGGTGCGCGGATGACCGTCCTGCCCGGCACGACGAGGAGAGGGGACACCTCATGCAGAAGTCATCCCTGACCGCACTGGCCCGCGAACAGCTGAAGCTCGCGCACGCCTCCTCCAACGGCCGCAGCAGCTCCACCGTCTACGGCGGTCACGAGCACAGGCTCCGTCAGACGGTGATCGCGCTGACCGCCGGGCAGATGCTCAGCGAGCACGAGAACCCCGGCGAGGCCACCGTCCACGTCCTGCAGGGGCGGGTCCGGCTCGGCGCCGGCGAGACGTCCTGGGACGGCGCACCCGGCGACCTGCTGATCGTGCCGGACCGCCGGCACACGCTGGAGGCGCTCGAAGACTCGGCGGTGCTGCTCACCGTCGCCAAGCGCTGACGACCGCACCCGTCCTCATCGGGCTTCGATGACGGCGGTGGCCCCTGCCGGGCGGTCCGGCCGGAGCCGGACCGCCCGCCCGTCGATCAGGCGCGAGTGCGCTGCCGCTGCCGGGTCGACACGACCGCGACGACAGCCATCAGGACCGCGACGACCAGGGACGGCAGGGCGTCCGGCCGGCGCAGCAGTTCCCCCGTCAACCCGGCGTTGTCCAGCTGGTGCAGCGTGCCCAGCAGCAGGGTGGGGACGACGGCGATCAGCAGCCGCTGGTCGGCCGTCGCCACCCACAGGAAGGCGGCCACCCCGGCGACCACCAGGACGGCGGCGACGATCCGCGGACCCGCGTCGACCATGCGGAGGCCACCCGCGGGGATGAGATGCAGGGCGAGAATGCCGGCGGTCACCAGGACGGCGTTGGCCCGGGGCGCCGGCGGCACGTCCGCCGGGCGCCGCAGGCCCAGCACGATCAGCGGCGCGGCGACGACCGGCGCCCACCACTGCGGCAGGCCGTTGAGGAACAGGTACGGCGAGATCAGGCTCGGCACCACCGCCGCGGTCACCGGCAGGACGGCAGCGGTGCGGGTACGGTCCGCGACGAGCGCCACCAGCGCGGCGGTCAGCACGACCTCGTGGACGCCCTGGTTGCGCAGGACGGTCACGGGGTCCGCGAGCCCGCCGTACTGCAACGCCTCGACGAGGTCGTCCAGGCCGATGAGGACACCCAGCGCCAGCACCGCCAGGGCGCCGAGGTGAAGGCCCTGCCAGAACAGCACGGCGGTGGGACGGGCGGCGGTGCTGCCGCCGTACACCCGCAGGCCGCCCCGGACGAGCGAGGCCGCCTCCCGGGCGCTGGGCCAGCGACGGGTGGTGGGTTCGTCGCCGATCAACGTGTCGATCAGCTCGTCGGCGCGTTCGCGTCGGTAGCCGGCCGGGTAGGCCCGCAGCAGGATGCGGTAACGCTTCTCCAGGACATCGGAACTCATGCGGGTCTGATCCTCACGGTGGAAGGGTGACGGGCACTTGCCTGCGATGCGACCCGGCGCGGCAGGCGGTCCATGACCACCCGGGCGGCCTGGGCGAGCCGGTCGGCCTCTTCGGTGAGTACGCGACAGCCCTCGTCGGTGAGCCGGTAGTAGCGACGGGCACGCCCGTTGACGATCTCCTCACCGTCGGCGGTGACGAGGCCCTCGCCGAGCAACCGGTCGATCACCGAGTACAGCGATCCGGCGGCGAGGGTCACCCGCCCGCCGGACAGCTCGGTCACCCGCTTGATCACGGCGTAACCGTGGAGCGGCCCGCCGAGCAGGGCGGCGAGGACGAAGTACGACGGTTCCCGTAGCGCGGGACGCGATGCCGATCCCATGAACCGAATATACAACCTACTTGAGTATACGTCCAAGGTGAATGTGCACAGTGGCAGGTGCGACACCGACAGACGGTCCCCCCGCACCGGCGTCGTCTGTCGCTCTGCCGCTATCCCACGGTCGCCAGGAAGTCCGAGTAGAACAGGCCCAGGCCGGCCGCGACGCAGACACCGGCCACGATCCAGAAGCGGACCACGATGGTGGACTCGCTCCATCCGGCCAGCTCGAAGTGGTGGTGCAACGGCACCATCCGGAAGACCCGCCTGCCGGTGGTCCGGAACGAGACGATCTGGATCACCCAGGTCGTGGTGATGATGACGAACAGCCCGGCGATCAGGATCGAGAGCAGCGTCGTACGGGTCACCACCGCGAGCCCGCCGATCAGGCCGCCCAGCCCGAGCGCGCCCACGTCACCCATGAAGATCCGCGCCGGTGACGTGTTCCACCACAGGAACCCCACGCAGGCGCCGGCCGCCGCGGCCGCGATCATGGCGATCTCCAGCGGATCGCGGACCTGGTAGCAGTACTCGTTCACGCGGGCGTACCCGTCGTCGGCGCACCAGTGCCGGTACTGCCAGAAGCCGATCAGCGAGTACGCGCCGAGCACCAGGATCGACGCGCCGGTGGCCAGGCCGTCGAGGCCATCGGTGAGGTTCACGCCGTTGGACATCGCCGTGATCACGAAGATGAAGACCATGACCGCGCCGACCTTGCCGACGTCCAGCCAACTGATGTCGCGGATGAGCGAGATGTGCTCGCTGGCCACGGTCTGGCCGTTGGTGCTCGGCACGTACAGCGCGGCCACACCGAAGCCGCCGCCGACCAGCGCCTGGCCGAGCAGCTTGCCCTTGGCGGACAGCCCGTCGGAGTTGCGCCTGCGCACCTTGAGGAAGTCGTCGAAGAAGCCGACCGCGCCGCAGAAGACGAACAACCCGAGCAGCACCAGGGCCGTCATGGTCGGCCCCTCCTGCGCGATCTGCCGTTCGGGCAGGGTGGTCAGGGCGAGGTGCCCGGCGACGTACGCGAGGACCGTCGCCACGATGAAGACGACGCCGCCCATCGTGGGCGTGCCCACCTTGTGCTCGTTGCTGGCGAGCCCGATGGACCGGATCGGCTGACCGGCCTTCAGCGCGGTGAAGACGCGAACCGCCACCGGCGTACCGAACAGGGAGATGACGAACGCGACGGCGGCCGCGACGATGACGGCCCTCACGGACGGGCCTCCACGAGCTCCGGATTCTCAGCGGTCACGAGACGTGAGCTTGCCATCCGGCGGCGGACGGAGCAGCCCCTGACCGTCGCCACGCCGAGGCTGGCGCGTACGCCGTAGCGTCGACGGCATGAGAACGATGCTGGTGTCACTCGCGGTGATCGTGGTGGTGGTGCTCGCGCTCGTCGTCTTCGTCGCCCGGCGCGACCGGACGAGACGCCCGTCGGACGAGGACTCGGCCGCCGTCCGCCAGGCCGGCGCGGACCGGCACCGGCACGACGCGCAGCGGCAGGCCGCGTCGGGTCTCGCCGAGCGGCACCGCAACCCGCCGAGCACGTAGGCGCCACCGGCGGTGCGGGCCGGTTTTATCGGTGGCCCCGCCGCGACCCACCGTGCAGGATCACCTGGTGGTCCCACCCGACACGGTTCTCTCCGACCTCCGCGAGGCGTGGCGCCGCACGCTGGCGGATGACCTTCTCGGCCTGTATGTGCACGGGTCGCTCGTGGCAGGCGACTTCGACGTGAACCGCAGCGACCTCGACCTGCTCGCGGTGCTCGCGAGCGACCCGGACGAGAAGCTCCTCGGCGTCCTCGCCGACCTGCACGCGGACCTCGACCGGCGGCACCCGCTGTGGGCCGGCCGGATCGAGGTGGAATACGTGTCCCTGGACGCGGTGCGCGCCGTTCCCGGACGGGACCACGTGATCGCCCGGATCAGCCCCGGGGAGGCGCTGCACCTGCTGCCCGCCACCACCCACCGCGTCGTGACCTGGGCCGCCGTGCACGACTACGGCCGTACGCTGCTGGGACCGCCGGCCGGCGAACTGCTGCCCGCCGTCGAACCCGGCCTCGTCCGCGCCGCCCTGCGGGACCACGTCCGCGACTGGCCGGCCTGGGTGCTCGAGATGACCCCACCCGGAGCCCAGTCGTACGCGGTGCTCACGCTCTGCCGGGCCTACCAGCGCCTGTGCGACGGGCGGCAACTGTCCAAGCGGCAGGCCGCCGAGCAGACGATCGCCGCCCTCCCGCGATGGGCGGACCTGATCGTCTGGGCGCGCGACTGGTGGTACGACTCCGGCCAGGACAGCGATCCCGGCCGGGTCGACGAGGTCAAGGCGTTCGTGCACGAGGTCAGCGCCGCCATCCTGACCGCGACCGATGGTGGGCAGTGGCGCGAGATGGACTGCGACGCAGCAACGAAGCAGGCGGGCATCGTCGACGTGGCGGCGATCCATCCCGGCCAGGAACGCCGACCCGGAGCGACGCATGGCCCGGCCGGCCGCCGGGCCGGTGTCGATCTCCCGGCTCACCCTGACCTGGAGCGGCCGCGCTCGGGGATGAGTCCCCGGACCACGAGCCACGAGCTGCGCGGCGGTAAAGTGGAGAGGGACGTAACCGCTGCCGGCAAAGGGTGAGACCTTCCGTCGAGGGTCGTGGACTCGCGGCAGGGCGCCGCTAGTCGAGCCCGGCCATTTCCTCGGGGGACAGGCGCAGCGCCCCGGCGGCCAGGTTCTCGACCAGATGGTCGGGGTCGCCCGTACCGGGGATGGCCAGCATGTGCGGCCCGCGGCTAGGGTCCACGCGATGCGCACCTGCGCCGGCGTCGCCCGTGCGCCCGGGCGACGGCCGCCACCGCCTCGTTGCCGGCCACGCCACCTGCCTCACGTCCGACGCCGGCGATCGCGAAGAACGGCACGAAGGCGACGCCCTACTCCCCGCAGGTGGGCACGAGCTGGTCGTGCACACGTCGGAGGGGTCGCGGCCCGGCCCGACCTTCGTGGTGATGACCAGTTCGTCGGCGTACGGCGAAAGCGCCGTGTTGATCAGCTCGTTGGCCGACCGCAGTGGCGAGAAGTAGAACGCCGCCGTGTCGATGTGGTTGACGCCGAGCTCGACCGCCCGGTGCAGCACGCCGATGACGCGTTCGCGGTCGCTCGTCACACCGCGGTTGCCGGTCAGGCGCATCGCGCCGAATCCGATCCGGTTGACGGTCAGGTCGCCTGAGCGTCCAGGTGCCTGCGGACGCCGCAGTAATCATGTTGGGCGTTGGGCGAACCTAGCCATCCCCGCTGACCTGCACAGGCGGTCATCCGCCCGATACCGGTTCCCGGAGATCGCTGTTAGGTTATATACAGTGAACGACGATGATTTTCCACGGGGAACGGCGGCGCGGATCTCGCCGGGGTCGAGGGCTTACGCGCCGCTGAACGGCCTCTTCAACGTGCCCCGCTGTCCTCCGACGTCGCGGAGTTGGATCGGCTGATCGACGACCGCCTCGTGTTCACCGGCCTGACGGCCGTCTCTACTCCAAGCAGAACGACCTGCACGCGCACCGATCCGGCCAGCAGACGATGACCCGGGTCGACGAAAAGGACCTGGCCGTGCTCGCCGTCGGCGGCACCGGGGGTGACGTGGTTCCTCGGCACGCTGGAAGGCACCCTTGCCGGCGAGCCGTTCTCGCCCGAGTCCGCTCACGCGCACGTGGATCCTCGACGAGGACGAGGGGTGGCGCCTGCTCGCGGCACACGTCGGTCCGGTCGGCTGAGACGCCCTCGCGCACGGTCCCGTGGTGCCGGGCTGCCGTAAGATCGCGGCGAGTGCCTTGGTGATGTTCCACACGAACGGCTACGCGGCGCGCATCGATCTCATCGGCGACCTCCAACGCTCAACGGCAGCACGTCGCCAGTACGGATCGGTCGCTTTTACCGGCGATGTGGTTCGGACCGACCGTGTGGATGACCCTTTGGGCGGCAGATCCCACCTGTCGTCTAGCCGGCCCCGCCGAGGGCAAGGCCGTTCGAGAACCTAGGGACGCACTCGTCGAGGATCGTCGGCCCTCCACGGCGATGGATGGCACCGTTCACGCCGCCACCCACGCGCATGGCGTTGCTCACCAGGTTGACGACAGCGTCCACCGCCCTGCGCTGTGTTATCCCGGAGGATCGCGGTGATGGTCGGCACTCCGCCATCCTGTCTAAGCGTCTGTCTCATCTTGTGCCCGCTTCTGCGATAAGACGCGCGCCGAAGTCCGCCGTCAGCGCGTTCACACCCCGCCGTGACGTATCGACACACCACTGGGACGGACTTCGTCGGCAGAGGTGGATGGCGTCAGGACTTTCGCCACATCTGCTCGAAGTCGGTGAAGGCGAGCTGTTGCTGATGGTTGATCACGTTGTCTCTCACGTTGAGGATCAGGCAGCGCTCAGTGCCGTTGTTGCGCGGCCCACGCAGGCCGCGGCCGATCATCTGCTGATAAACGTTCGGACTGTAGGTGGGCCGGGCCACAACGACGACTCGCGTCGCCGGGGCGTCGAAGCCTTGGTGTAGGACGCCGTAGTTGGTGAGGACCGTGATCCTGCCACGGCCGAACTGTTCGATGATCTGTTGCCTCCGCTTGGTCGGTGTCTCGGAATCCACGGAGGCGGAGCGCACACCCTTGTCATTGAGGACGGCGGCCAGGAACCGCGCGTGGTTGACAGAGGTGGCGAAGACGAGCACCGGCCATTCCCGGTCGAGACCGAGCAGGGCGCTGATCAGAGTCCGGTTCCGCGAATGGTCTTCGGCGAGACGTCGTTCGGCGCCGGGTGGGAGGGTGCCACGGCCCATGGACATCATGCCGAGTTCCTGCGACGTGAGTTCGAGCTCGCCGCCTTCCAGGACGGCGTGGTCGGTGCGGGCGAGGATGCCCATGTCCTGCAGTCTGCCGTACGGGTCTTCCCCCAACACACCATCGTCGAGTCGGTTGCTGCCGTAGCGCGCGATCAGCCGTTTCGTCTCGTCCGTGCTCTTGCCACGGAACGGGGTGGCGGTCAGTCCGACTAGCGGCCGCGTCAGCCGATGCTGGGAGATCCCCATCCGTTCGAGCAGGGCGGTGTAACCCTTCGTCGTGGACCCATGAGCCTCGTCCACGATCACCAGCAAGGGCTCACGTAACCATTCATAGGCAGGTTGGTGTAGCCGGGCGGTGAGCTGATCGTCGGTGGCTACCACCAGGTGCGGGTTGCCACTGACCTGGGTCGCGTCGCGGCTGCCCCAGAAGCGGCTGATACTCAGGCGTGTGCCGCCGACGCCGGTCTTCTCCCACACGTACTTCCAGCTCTGCACGGCCTGCTCGCACAACTCGTTGGACTGGGCGATCCACAGGATCGGCCGCCCCGGCCCTTCGGCGCCGAAGGTCTTGAGATAGCGAATGACGGCCTCGGCAGCGACACGGGTCTTGCCCGCACCGGTGGGGAGGCTGAGCATGCCGCGCATCGGCTGCGCCTGCATCAGCAGTTGCAGCATTCGCGAGGCGAGCACCTCCTGGTAGTCGTGCAGCGGGAAATGCGGCGTCGGTCCCTCAGCGGTCTCCAGCGGCGGTGGGGTCTCCTCCTTCGTGCCCGCGTACCGGTCATGGAACCCGAGGTCCGCGACCTTCTGCCGGGACTTGGTGTCCCCGGTGAAGGGCACCTTCAGGCTCTCGTCGATCAGCTTGAGGTCATCACGGTGGTGGCGCAGGATGCCGTCACCGTGGGCGTGCAACGCGAGCTCGGCGACGCGCCGGTCCGGGACCGCTGCGCCGCTCTGCGCCCGTTCCCAGGCCAGCAGACCCTCCGGCAGTCCACGTCGCAGCCGCTCGGCGCCGATCAGCAGGAGAAGCTTCTCGATGACGACCTTCGTGGCTCGGACCTGCTTGAGGATGTCCTGATTCTTGGCCTCCTCCCGCATCTCGAGGATCTTCTGCACCTCGCCGGGCGACAGGCGCAGGTCGAGTTCCTTCGATACGGCCTGCAGGATGCGTCGTTCATCGGCGGGGTGGCGCACGTATACCACGCGGTCACGGTTCGCCGACTCCAACGGAGTCGTCCGCATGCCTGCGGGGGTGCGCTTCACCTCGTCGAGTTCGCCGCACACGACATACGACCAGCCGTTGGCGAGCCGGCTGCGCAGTACGGCCAAGTGCGGGAATTCGGTGACGACTGCGACCGGTTCGTTCTCCTCTGCGGTACGGACCTCCATGCTGACGGCATCGGCGTATCGCAGCATCCCCCAGGTCTCGACCATCGTCTCGACGTCGGCCACGGTGGGCGCGAGCAGCGCGGGAACGCGCTCCATGACGAGGGTGTCGTACTCCACGCGATCGGCCGTCACGCAGATCTCGTCATCCGGTCGCGAGCCCCAGGTGTCCCCGATCCGACACCTGGTCCCACCTCCCGGCCATTCCACACCCGAGCGCAGGACGAGCGCGTAGGCCTTGCCGGGAACGACGTCGTCCTGCGAGCTCTCCACCGTCTGTACGACGTAGCGCCATAGCGGTGCCGGGATCCCGTCGACCGTGGACGGGAGGCCGAGGACGTCGGCGACGTTGCGATCGACCTTCGCGACGGGCAGTACGTCGGCGTACTCCTGCAGGCCGGGGTTGACGGTCATAGGTACGGGTAACAGGCCGCGGCTGCTGTCGGTCTTGCCGTGCCTGCGCACCATCCACACCAGCGGTGACGGGACGTGGAGCATGCTGCTGTGCGCCCGGACGGTCCAGTCGCGCACCAGTCGCCCAGCGGGTAGGTGTTCGACGAACAGCGCCTTACCCTCGTCGCTGAGGGCGGTGAGGACACTGAGCGGACCGGGGGGCGTGGTGCCGTCCACCTCCAGAGCTGAGAGCTTACGTGGCCTGACGTGCCTGTCCAGGCTGTCGTTCAGTCGCTTCAGCGCGTACTCGCGGTACTCCTCGAACCATCCGTCCTCGCGCGGGTCGACGCTCATCTCCGGTATGTCGGACATCCCGAGCGCGATCAGGGTCGGCCGGTCCGCGCCGTGGACGCGTAGGTCGACGACCAGATCCCGGTCCCGGCTGCCGTCGGAGGGAATGACCCGACCCGGCAAAAGGCACTCGGCCAAGGGCCGGAACCGTCCCGCCATGGTGCACACCTTGAACGCGCGCATGGGATCGCGGAAGACCTTGCGGACTGCGTCGGCGGCATCGTGAGGTGTCACCCGACGCACGAGCCCCCACAGGGTGTGCCAGTCCTTACCGTCGTAGCCGCCGACGCCGCGATCCAGAACCGCTCTGAGCTTTCCCAGCGGTGTCGCCTCCCGGACCCCCAATGAG
Source organism: Micromonospora sp. AB353 (assembly GCF_049538395.1). Taxonomy (NCBI): domain Bacteria; kingdom Bacillati; phylum Actinomycetota; class Actinomycetes; order Micromonosporales; family Micromonosporaceae; genus Micromonospora; species Micromonospora sp. AB353. The sequence continues at coordinate 64,821 of NZ_JBMVFV010000008.1, forward strand.
TCGAGGTCGCTGCGCAGACCGATCTCGTCGGTGACGCCCGCGTCGACATAGATCAGGTCGTCGGCGAGCTCGTCGAGGCCGCTGCGCTGGTACAGCTCAGGATGATCGACGGAGACCATGCCGTGGGACTCGGTCAGCACGATCCGGGCCCTACGCGCGGCGTCGGCATGGTCGGAGTTCTCGCGGTGAAGCCCTGCGAGGATACGGATCGCGCAGACGGAAGCCTCGGCGGTGCCGTCCTGCACCAGCGATTGCAGCCACCGCACGATCGACGCCTCGTTCAAGCCCGCGTTGTCGAAGATCAGGCGTGCCCGGGCACGTCGCTCGCGCTGCTCGATCGACGGGTGGGTCCAGTCGTGCGGGCGCCCACTGTAGCCGACCCACAGCTGCATGAGGGCCGGCGGGATGTTCTCCGGTGGCATCGACAGCTCGCGGGGCCCACGCAGCACACCGATCTGGTCGGGCAGCGACGGACGTGCCGCCGTGGTCTCCCAGACTCGTTTGGTGAGCCGGTCATCGGCCCACTGCGGCGCCTCCCTCCCCCGACCGGGCAGAAGCGTCAGGTAGGAGCCCGGATCCGCGCTGTCGACCAGTTCCGGCAAGGACTCGACGATGAGCAGCGCCGCCTGCGCGATGAGTTCCTCGTTGAACGGGTTGTTGTCGTACAGGTTCTGCCGGTCCTCGCTGGTCTTCCACGGCGCGTTGAGCAGACCGCGTAGCGTAGTGGCGTAGTTGGTGGGGAAGAACGCCCAGAAGGTGCCCCGTTCACCGCGGCCCCTGTCCTCCGGTACCGCCCAGGATACGTCGATCTCGGGGCGGTCGTGCAGTTCACCGGCACCCTGCTGCGCCGTCGCGGAGGGGTGGAACGTGCGGGTGAAGACCCGCCAGCGGCTGGTGTCGTCCTTACCCGGGCTGGCAGTGCTCTGGAGGGTGAAGCGGGTGCCGTCGTTGCGCACGAACAGCTCCCGCACCATGGACTGACGGCTGGAGCGGTCCTCGAGGATCAACGACCGGACGTGTGGCGAGAACAGTTGGAACTCGGCGGGAAACCCGCGTAGATCGAGACTGAGTCGAGCGGCCTTGCCGGGTAGCAGCGGCAGCCGCACGACGGTGGCGGCCCACTCGAGCAGCTCGGCGAGGATCGGATCGGACGCCGCCTCCTGGGCCGTGTCCAGGACTCTGCCCATTCGCAGGATGGGGATGTCGACGGCGCCGGGGACCACGGCCCGGATGGTCTGCTCGGCCCAGGCTCGGTCGAACCCGAAGGAGCCGGTCGTGCTGAAGAACTGTGGTGTGTCGCTGACGCTGAGCACGGACTTCACACCCACGCCGAATCGGCCGATCTGTCCGCCTCGCTTGCGGGAGACGCCCATGCGCAGGATCGTGTCCGCCCCCGCGGGGGTCATCGGGTTACCGGCGTTGGCGCAGTAGAGGTAGTCGTCGGTGAGGACCACCCGGATCTCACCGTCCGGCAGGCCTCGCATCTCGTCGGCGCCATTCTGGACCAGCTCGTAGACCTGGCGGTCGCCGTATCCGCCCTGGGTGATGCGTCGCTCGCCGTTGGCGTGCTCCTGAACCATCCCGGGGTCGATCGCGTAGTGCTGAAGCGCGACGGCAGTGAGCGCTTCAACGGCCTCACGGACGGACGCGTATGACGATGGGATGGAAGAGCTCATCAGATCCCGCCTCGGGCCGAAACAGAACGAACACGCGGAGAAAGGCACGGCATCGAGTTCAGAGCTTGCACTCGGACTACGAGCTTGAAGCTTCGCAGCCCGGAATGCCCCGTTTCGGCCGAGCATTCGCGCTCAACACCCGCCCACGGTAGCACTGCTGTTAACATTGTCAACACCATAGAACGTCCGCAGTTTTGTCAACGAATTCGGCCGACGACGACCGTTTACGGCGGGCCGCGGGAGCCGCTGCGGACGAGCGGATCTCCACCGCGTCGGTCCCGGGCGTGGCACGCCTCATCCAGGTGAACGCCACAGATACTCGAAGCCACGGAAGGCGAGTTCAGCGCCGAAGTGAGCGATGTTGTCGGCCACGTCCAGCACCAGACACTCCTGCGTGCCGTGGTTCCTCGGACCGCGTAGACCCCGCCCGATCATCTGCTGATACACGTTCGGGCTGAAGGTCGGCCGGGCTACAACGATGGCCCTCGTCGCCGGCGCGTCGAAGCCCTGGGTGAGCACGTTGTAGTTGGTCAGCACCCTGATCTCCCTCTCGCGGAAGCGACGGATCGTCTGCCGGCGCAGACCGTCCTCCGTCGATCCGCTGACCGCGGCCGAACTCACGCCACGCCGATTGAGGAGGGCGGCGAGAACGTGAGCGTGCTCGACGGAGGTCGCGAACACCAGGATCGGCCACTGCTGCGGCAGCGCCGTGATCTCCTTGACCAGCATCGCGGTGCGTTCCTGGTCCGCCGCCAGACGGTTCTCGGCACTGGTCGGCAGCCAGGGATGAACCGCCGCATCGGCGCGTTCACTCTCCGACAGCTCGATGGTCGCCCCGTTCAGCTCACGATGACGAACCTGGGCCAACACACCCATATCCTGCAGGCTCCCATACGGCTGCGGCCCCAGCACCTCCCGCCCGTCAACGTCGAAGTCGAGCCGATTGGTGTTGTAGCGGCGAGTCAGGCGCTCCGTCTCCCGCTCGTTGGCGCCGACGAACGGGGTCGCGGTCAGCCCGATCAACGGACACCTCGTGCGATACGGCGTGATGCCGAGCGACGCCAGAACCGACGTGTACCGTGGGCTCAGGGACCTGTGCGCCTCATCGATGACCACGCACTGGGCATCCCGCAGCCACTCGTAGTCGTGTGTCTCGATGACCATGGCAAGCTTGGCGTCGGTGGCGACCACCAGATGGAAGCCGTCCGTGATCGGATCGGCCGCATTTCCGGACCAGAGCCTGCTGATGGTCAGCCGCGCGGCGCCGCCGAGACTCCGCCAGGCGGTCTGCCAGCTGTACACCGCCTGCTCGCACAGCTCCTCCGACTGCGCGATCCACAGGATCGGTCGCGACCGCGCCAACGCCTCCTCGCGCATGGACTCGATGAGCGCCTGGACCGCGGTGCGCGTCTTGCCGGCACCGGTCGGCAGACACAACATCCCGCGCTGCGGCGGCCGCGACTCAGCGACCGAACGGACCCGCCGTACCATGATCTCCTGGTACTCGTGCAGCGGTGGGAACGAGGCCGGCCCGTCGACCACGACACTCGCCTCCAAGGCGGGTTGCCGCTCACCCGCGTACGTCGCAGGGAAGCCCAGATCGGTCACGAGCCTCCGGGCCCGATGGCCACCTGCCCACTGCTCCGGTATGTCGAGGCCTAAGCGGTCGAGGTCGCTGCGGTACTCCCGCACCACCGTGGAACCGAAGACGTTCAGGGCGAGCTCGGCGACGGCGCGGTCGTCGAGCGGCCCCTCGGATGCGGCCACGGACTCCAGGACCGGTTGCGGAATCCTGGTGCGCAGAACGTCGGCGCCGAGCAGGACGAGCAGTCGAGCGGCGTCGTCGGGCTGGTCGCGGACGGCGACGAGGCGCGCGTCCCGTCGCACCTGGTCGTTGTGGGCCAAGATCTGTTCGACCTGCTGATCGGTGACCTGAAGACCGAAACCGCCCCGGAGCCGACGCAGCAGTATCGCGTCGTCGTAGGGTTCCAGGCAGTAGACGACGTCATCGGACCTGAGCATCGACGCCGGCCGTGCCCGCCGCCCGTTCGGCCCACTGACCAGTTCCTCCAACTCGCTGCACGCGACGACCCGCACGCCGTGCATGGGACGGCCGGGGAGGAAGCGCAGCCGTGGGAACAGGTCCTCCAGCGGCACCGGCTCACGCACGGGAACCGCTCGCACCTCGTGGCTGAGCACGTCGTCGAGGACCGACAGACCCCACGCGACCCTCAACCCGTCGACCGCCTCCGGCGGTACCGGCAGCGTCGGGACGTCGTGATCGCGGAGCCGGCGCCGTTGCCCGGCATCGACGGCCATGGTGACCTCGCCGGGCGCGGCCCACCTCCGGTCGGCGCCGACCAGGCAGCGGATCCGACGCGGCGCGGCGGCCAGATGTGAACAGGCCAGCCCGTAGAGTTCCCCCACCTGCTCGATCTGCAGGTGCTCCTCGGCATGGGCGACCAACCGCCGCCATCGAGCCTCGCCGACGTCGTCGATGTGCTGCGGTAGCCCCAGAGCCGTCGCCAGATCGGCACCCACATCGGCCGCCGGCAGCAGTCCCGTCGGAAGAGCCAGCGCGGGACCGACACTGTCCTCGACGGGTAGGAGACCCCACGACGTCTGCAGATGGCCGTAGCGCCGCGCCGCCCAGACCAGCGGCGACGGCACGTCGACTCGGAGGCCGGCGCGGGTGGCGGCACTGACGTGCCATGTGGTGACGACACCGGCGAGTGGCACATGCTGCAGGAACCGCGCCGTCTCAGACGGGGTGAGGGTACGCAGCAGTCCGAGAGGGCCGGCGGGCGCCATGCCGGCGACCTTGATCCCACGTTCGGCCGGCCTGCTCGCCTCCGGCGGCAGTGACCCGTAGAAACACGAGATCATCTCACGGCGGTACTCGTCGAGCCGGCTGTCCCGGCCGGGGTCGTCTGACTCTCTCGGCACGTCGCTCAGGCCCAGCAGCGTCAGCAACGCCACATCTTCGCGATGGAAGTCGACGTCGACGGCGGCCGCCGAGCCGGGCTGTACCACCCGACCGGGCATCAGGCAGTCACGCAGCCCCACGAACGAGCCCGAACCGGCACGGACCCGCACCCGGTCGGCGAACTCCTGCTCGTCGATCATCTCGGCGGCGACGGACGGGACGAGGCGTCGGGTCAGGGCCCAGAACGACTCCCACGACTCGTCGTCGACAGTCGGCGGGTCAGTCTGCAGCAGGGACAGCAGTCGCCCGGCAGCGTCGGCCTCGTGGATCCCGAGATCGGTCAGGTCCTCGTCGAGCTCGGGATCCTCGTCGAGGCGCCGGTCGATGTAGGTCAGCCCGTCTGCTTCGGGCTCCCCCGGTGTCCGGCGGAAGACCTGATCCGACAGTGTCAGGACCCGACCGTCGTCGACGAGCACGACCCGCGTGCGTGCCACATCCACCAGAGGATGGCCCCGTTCGGTGATCCGCGCGACGATGCGCAGCGCGGCCGCCGACCCGGCCGGGGAGCCGGGTACCGCCACGGCCTGCAACCACTGCAGCAGCGTGGCCGGCCCTCTCGCGGCACCCAGGAGGATCTGCTCCGCCCGCGACCGCCGCACCGTCTCCTCGACTGAGTGATGGCACCAGTCGTCGGGACGTCCGGTCACGCCCCGCCACAGCGACAACCACTCCGGATCGAGCCGGGCCGGATGCAGCCGCAGCTCCATCGGGGCGCGCAGACGACCGGTCTGGTCCGGCAGGCTCGGCCGGTCGGCGGCGAGCCGGTAGACCTCCATACTCAACGCCTTGTCCGCCCAGTTACGAGCTTCGCGGCCCCGCGCGGTGATGAACAGCAGGTGGCGGGACGGATCCTCGTCGGTGCTCAGTTCCGGCAACGAGTCGACGATCAGCTCCGCCGCGGCCGTCATCAGCTCCTCGTTGAACAGATTGTCCTTGAGCAGGTTCTGCCTGTCCTCGTTGGTCTTCCACGGGGCGTTGAGGATGCCGCTGAGCGTGGTCTCGTACGTCGTCGGGAAGAAAGACCAGAATCTCCCGGTCCCCTGGCCACCACCGGAGACCGGCACGGCCCAGGACACCGGGACCTCGTCCCGGTCGTGAAACTCGCCGGCGTCGCGGCGCGCCTGCTCGCCGGGGCGGTGGATCCGTTCGAAGACCTTCCACACGGCGGTACGCTCCGCACCGCCGGACTGCTCGACGACGACCCGGTCGGTCCCGTCTGCGCGGACGGTGACGATCTTCCGCTGCGGGACGAGCCCGGTCCGGTCGTCGAGCTCCAAACGACCGATGTGCGGGGAGAAGAGCACGAAGTCGCTGGGGAACTCCTCCAGGTCTCGGACGAGCCGGTTCAGGTGTCCATCGAGCAGGGGCAGCCGGATCACCGTCGTGGCCCAGGACATCAGCTCGTCGAGCACCGGGTCGCAGGCCCGGGCTGCAGTCGCATCCAACACGCGCGCGACCCGCAGCACAGGCGTCGGTCCTGTCGCACCCGTACCGGCGCGGATCGTCACCTCGGCGTGGCGCCGGTTCCACCCGAACGACCCGCTGCGGCTGAAGAAGTCAGGGCTGTCACTGATCGACAGCACGGACTTGAAGCCGAGCCCGAACCGGCCGATCTCCGTCCCTCGCTTGCGGGACATGTGGGAGGCCAGAATGGTCTCCGCGCCGTCCCGGGTGATCGCCGTCCCGCGATTCGCGCAGTACAACGCGTCGGTGGTCAGCACGACGTGGATCCCGCCGCCGGGCTCGCGTTGCAGTTCGTCGGCGCCGTTCTGGATCAGCTCGTACAGCTGACGGCGGCCGTAACCGCCCTGGGTGATCGACCGCTCGATGTTGGCGTGTTCCTCGATCAGTCCGGGGTGGGCCGTGTAGGCCCGGAGGCACTGATCCGTCAGCTCCGTCACCCGACGGGCCACCGCGCCGTCGGGTCCCTCCCAGAGCGGCTCCGGCACCACTGTCTCAGTCCTCCAGCCGGGCGAGCCGGTAGAAACCCGGGGGAATGTCCGGGTCGTCCTCGTGGCTGTGGATCAGCCAGCCCTCATCGATCAACGTCTGCAGGTCGGTACGCCACCCGGCCGACCTCGCGACGCGCTCGAGCCGGGCCGCAGCGACCGGCCACGGCGCGACATGGAACAGGTACTCGATCAGGCGGTCCTTGGGGTTACCGCCCCTGATCTGCGTGATCAGTACGTCGTCGTCGACGACCGATCGATCGAGGTGGTCGGCTCTCAGCCGGTAGGAGCGCCCCGGTCCGCTGCCGAGGGCCTCGATGTCCCAGCCGAGATCACGCAGTTCGCGGATGCGACGCGTCCACTCCTCAATCCCGGAGACACCCTCGAGTTCCCCCGCGGTGACCGCCTGGCCGACCCGTTGCCGCAGGTATGCCAGCACTGCCGTACGGGCCCCACCCAGCAACTCCTGGCGTACCCCGGCCAGGGCGTCGCGTTCACCGGCGATCAGGCGCCCGATCTCGGCGGAGGTCGTCAGCCAGCCGGTGGCGGTCTGTTCCGTGCGCCGAGCCCGGTGAACCAGGCCGAGCGCCTCGGTCAGCCTGCGTTCCAACAGGTCCAGATGATCGGCGACGTTCGTCCTCGACACGGACTCCCCCTTCCTCTCAGCGTGTCAGACACCGCTGAAGAACCCACCGTCGGGATGCGTCGGCCAGCCGATCAGCAGGCCTCTGTCCAACAGAGTGTTGTTGTGCTCGCAGCTGGTCTCCGGCAGCAGGCTGCACACGTGGCAGGCGGCGAGATTCAGGCTGTCCGCCCCTCCGGTCTCGGACTCCATGCACAGCGGGTCCGCCGAGCACCACTCGGCTCGTCGAAGCGCCGACCGCAGCGTGCGCGCCAGGCGGTCCGGATCCGCCTGGCGCACGATGCCGCCGAGGCTGCCGGCGGAATCGCTCGTGGCCGTGTAGATGAGCAGACCGGCCATCTCACCATCGGTGTAAAGCCGCTCACGCATCGCCGACGCCGAGTATCCGGAGTCCAGGCTCCACTCGTTGATCAGCACGTGCGCCAACGTGTGCAGCAGGATCACGCGGGCCGTCAGCCGTGACGGCGGGGCGGGCCGGCCGGCGGCCTCGGCGCGCCGTCGCAACAGTGCGTCGTGGTTGGCCATGAGCAGCCCGGCGCGGTCGATGACGGCCTTACGCTGTTCCCATTGCCGCAGCACCTGCTCGCTGATCCGCAGGAAGACACCCTCACCGATGACCTCCATCGCCGGCAGCCACCCCGGGTCGCCCAGCGTCAGTGCCGCGTGTCGGGTTACCGTGTCCGCAGCGCTCGGCGGCTCGACCCGGGTGAACGACTGCAGGACGCGCACCTCGCGCAGTCGGGTCACCTTCATCACCTGACCGATCTGCGGCGCCGGCAGGACTCCCGCAGCCGGGTGGCATTCGAAGTCCTCGTACTCCTCGTCACCGCTGGTGCCGGCGCACAGTTGCTCGTACTCCTCGGCACGCAACTCGGCGTCCAGGTCACCCGACTCCGCTATGGCCCCCTCCTCCTCGAAGCGAGCCCGTTTCCGTACGGCGGCGACGACCTGCCCGCTCGTGATGCCCTTCATCAGGACGCCGGCAGCCTCAGCCTGTTGGGCGATGACCTCGTCGCTGGACGTGCGCCACATCGCGTAGTAGCGGTCGATGGCCGTCTGCACCTTGCCCGACCACGGCGGGATAGCCAGGGAGGAGCGCACCATGCCGAACCAGGCCGCCGAGGAGCCTCGCTGCAGGGTCCGCGGCGGTCGGACGCAGTCGAGCTTGGCCGCGTCGCGCAGCCACGGACGCGCCCCCGTGCAGCGGATCCCCAGCCTGCGCAATTCGCTGCGCCGGAACGCGCCCTCCATGGACGCCTTGCGGCCGCATCCGCACTCGATCTGGATGGACCGCAGGCTCGCCGTGCGTCCCGTGGTGACCATCTTGAGGTCCTGCATGCAGGACACGACTCCTTCCGGGGAGCCGCGGTGCACCCATTTCCGGTACGGGAAATCCTCCAGGTGCCCGTCGTCGCAGGCGAGCACGAAGCGGCTCGGGATGAGCGAGCCGCCGCAGGCGCACGTCGAGCCGCGCCCACCGAAGCGCCCGTACGGCTGCAACAGATGGCATTTCATACAGGTGTACATCTCGGGGAACCGCTTGAGGCCCGCACCGTGGTAGTCACTCTCCGCCGGCGGGAGGTAGAGCTTGTCGACACGCAGTGCACGCTGCAGCCGCGGCTCGCTCGTCTCCTCCCGGTCGTTGACCCGCCAGCTGTCCAGGCCGAGCACGATGTACGAGGCCTCGTCGATCGCGATCATCGATCCGACGCCGTACGTGGTGATCATCTGGGCCCGGCGGGCCTTGCCGATCGGCGGCCTCCTGGCCGGTGCGCTCCGTGTCGGCCGTTGCGGCCTGCGTCCCGGCATGCTCATCGCCCCTCTCGTGGGAACAGGCTCGTCTCCACGTCGACGTCGCGGAGACTGTTCATGGTCTGGAAGGAGTGCGGTAGGTCGTCGTCCTCGAAGGTGCACAGCAGAGCGGAGTGCTCCGGTCGTGCTCTGGGGTCGGCGGGGCTCCTGCCGACCCGATACTTCAAGCCGTTGTTCCAGTCGGCCAGCTCGGCCCACCGCTGAATGATCTCGTCGAGGTGTTCGGCCGTCGCCTGCACCTCGTCGGGGGCCACCCGACGCACCCGCTCCAGGATCCGGTCGGCCAGGTCCCTCAGGTCGGCCTCGAACACGTCCAGGTTCCCTGCGGCGTCGTTGTCGCGGGCGTCGGCGACCGTCATGCGTACGGCGCTGATCAGCGCCGCGTGCAGCGCCCGGTCACGGGCACGTGCGGAGAACGGCGTGACGCTGGTCGACTCCACCTGGCGGTACAGTGCCGAATGGTACGAGCGGAAGTTCTCGTAGTGCGAGCGGTCGCGCGATCGCGCGGCGTTGTAGAGCATCACCACGGTCCCGGGGTGCTTGCGTCCGACCCGGCTGGTCGCCTGGATGTACTCGGCCGTCGTCTGCGGCTGGCCGGTGACGGCCATGAGGCCGAGTCGGTCGACGTCGACCCCGACCGAGATCATGTTCGTGGCCAGCACGACGTCGAGCGCACCCGGCTGCCCGTACGGCACGTCGAGCTGGCGCAGCAAACCCGGGATCTCACTGGCGTTGGCCCGGCTGGTCAACTCGCGGGTCTCGACATCGCGCGGCTCAGCTCCGCCCTCCTCGGCCAGGCGTTGCAACCGCAGCACCACGTCGTCGTTGACCTGGAGTTCTGCTGCCGCCAGCAGGCGCAGACTGTTGAAATAGCCGATCAGCGTCCAGTAGGCGTCGCGGACCTCGTCCTTGGCGTCGATCTGCACGGCATGGTGAAGCAGGGCGGCGTACGCCCGTACCAGCAGCGTCGCCTGGCTGGTCCCCGGCGCGAACAGGCCGATGTAGCGGCGCGTCGGCTTGCGGTCCGCCGGCGCCTGCACGGCGAACCACGAGTCACGGGCGTCGAGCCCGGACGGCGGGAACTGGTGCACGTCCCGGTCGAACAGCGCCCTGCCCTGTTCCCTGGCCCGCCGGATCGTCGCCGTCGAGGCGACCACCTTCGGCCGGTCACAGGCGATGTCGAGGGCGGACTCGTACAGCCCCACCAGGGTGCCCAGCGGACCCGAGATCAGGTGCAGCTCGTCCTGGATGATCAGCTCCGGAGGCGGTGTGTCCGCGAGCGCTCCGACCCGGTTGAACAGCGCCGCCGGTTCCGGCTTCCACGCCATCTGCGCGAACTTGTCCACCGTGGCGATGACGAGCGTCGGGCGGTACGCGTACACCGCCTGATCGACCAGGTGCACAGGCAGACCGTCGCGGAACTCGCACTCGCCGTCGCCGCACGCGACGACCATCCTGGTCTCAGGGTGATCGACGCGGTAGTGAACAGCATCGATCGCGATCCCGCACCAGGGACAGCGCCGCAACTGGACGGGGTTCTCCTCGCGCAGGATCTCCCCGTCGCGCAGCCTGCGCAACGCCGTCTCGGCGTCCTTGAGGTAGTTCGGGGTGGCACTGGAGCCCACCCACATCCCGATGGACACCTCCTCGGTGCCCAGGTCCGGCTCGTCATGTCTGATCCGCTCCATCGCACAGATCAGCGTCGCGGCGCGCTCGAACTGCTGCAGGGTGAGCAGCCGCAGCGTGTAGCGCATCAGGACGGTCACTCCTGCGCCGCCGTCGCCGCGGCGCAGGCGGCGCAGGAAGACGGTGAACGCGACCAGCCCCAGATACGCCTCGGTCTTACCACCGCCGGTCGGGAACCACAGCAGATCGGCGACCTGCCGGTCCTTGTGGTCGGGATCGGCGATCCCCCGCAGGCACAGCAGGATGAAGCCGAGTTGGAACGGGTACCACCGTCCGGCCGTCAGGTCCGGGCCTGCTGTGCGGTCGCGCATGCGCAGCGTACGGGCGCGTTGCAGCGCCATGGCACGGTTGGCCAGTTGGAAGGCTCGGAGCACCTCGGCATCCCCGGCGAGTAGGTCGACACCCGCCACCATCCGGTCGTGGGCGCTACGGCACAGCCGTGCCTGTTCGACGGCGACGTCGGCATAGGCGGTATCGGCCAGCGCCGCTGCCCTGGCCTCGAGTTCACCGACCCACTCCCCGTATCCGGCCAGCAACGCCCGCAGTCTGCCGACGACATCGTCGCGGGCACCGGTGGCCAGCGCGTACATACCGAGCCCGGAAGCGTCGATGCGGCTGTTCGACTCCGACAGCAGAACGTCGAACGACGGCACGAACGACGAGCGCACCTCGGCCACCCGCCGAGGACGATCCGAGGCGTCCGGCTCGACCGGATCGCTCCATTCGGCCGCGCAGCCGTGTCCGGTGGCGAACGACGGGGCATGCCGATAGAGCAGTTCGGCCAGCAGCGTCTCCTGATCGTCGCCCGCAGTCGGGGCCGACTGTTGGACGATCGCCGGTGCGGCGCCCTGCGACGCCACGGTCAACGCACACTGGAAGAAGCAGTACGGATCCCGCATGGGCCCGGCGGCGACGTGGACGTCGACGACGGTGACGGTGACGGTGACGAAGCCTCGCCGGTCCGCCGGCCGCACCAAGGTGCGCACCTCGAGGCCGGGCACCGCCTGCACCGTGTCGGCACCGGTCAGGGTCAGGTCCAGCGGGATCGGTGGCACCGACACGTTGCGCCGACGCCACCGTACGGTCGACTCCTCCGTGGAGCGGGCCGCCTGCGACTGCGCCTCGGCCGGGCGTCCGTCCGCATCGATCGGCTCGTACACGGCGGCCGTGACCCGCACCTCCAGCGATCCGGCACACGGATCCGCCACGAACGTCAGTCCCATCGAGGAAGGGCTCTGCACGTTGGCCATCGACACCCCGGTGTCGGGCCGTTCGTCGGTGTCCAGGCGGGCGGAGGCCAGGTCCACATCCGACTCCGCCGCATCCTCGATACGTAGTTCGACGTCGCGCTGCGGAAAGAGCACCCCGGTCAGGTAGCTGGTGACGGGTGGGTCGGTCAGGATCTCCTCATCGCCGCCGGCGGGCCCGAGCAGGTCCAGTACGAGTCGTTCCGTCAGCTCGTCGCGGAACCCGTAGTGTTCGTCGAAACCGCTCACCGGCGACTCACCCTCCTGTCTTCTCATAGTGGAAGCGGCTCAGGCCGCTGATCCGCGGTGCCAACCAGACCCCGTGGTCGCCCAGACCCGCACGCGCGCCCTCCGCGGTGCTACCGGCGGCCACCTCGACCGCTTCGACGTGGCAGTCGGTGATCGTCGCCGGCCAGGCCCGACGGTTCCCGGCCCTGCGGCCGCCAAGATGCCTGCCAATCGCCTCACGGAACGCCCTGGACACGACCGCGATGAGCCTGCCCTGGTGTTCCACGCCGTACAGCGGTGCCGGGCAGTCGTCGACATCACGGGCCAGCACCGTCATCCGCACTTCGTCGCCGGACCGGACCGCCTCGGCCAGGTATCGCTGCACGGCACCGGGGTCGTCGCTGAATCCGCGCACACCCGCCGGGAATTCGTGGTCGATGTCGTGCCCTTCCACGGCCATCCCCAACCATGGGCGGCGGCTGCCGCCGAATCTGGCCAGTCCCCACCGCCCAGACTCCCCGGACTTCCGCCGGTAGACGGGTGAGCGGTCGGGCAACGCCGTGAGCCGGAACAGATCCTCACGTGATCGGGTCATGGCCATGTACGTCAGCCGAGCCTGCTCCAGCGGATCCTCGTCGTCCCGGGTGTCGCTGTCGAGCAGGAACACACGGTCGAACTCCAACCCCTTCGCCCGGTGCAGCGAGGAGACCGTCACCGCCACCGGCGGTGTGGGCAGCCGCAGACGGCCGATGCCGCGGGCAGCGATCAGGGCACGCAAACGGCCGAGATCGATGCGGTCGCGACCGCGCCCGAGCACCTGCAGCGCCTGCCAGGTCGCCTCCGCCGCATCGGCGTCCAGGCCGCAGACGGCGAGGAAAGCGTCATGGCTGATGCTGACGGCGGATCCGTTGCGGAACAGTTCCAGAAGCCAACGAGGGTTGAGGTCATCGCCCGATCGACGCTGCAGCTGATGCCCGACGCCGGCCGCGTGCAGGACGGCGGAGACCTCGAGTGCCTGGCCGTTGTCCCGACACAGCACCGCACAGTCCCCGTCCAGGTACGAGAAGCCGCTGACGATGTCCGGCAACGCCCCGGCCGCGGGCACGTCCAGCAACTCCCGTCGCATGGACGTGGCGATCCGCCCGGGGTCGCCGTGCCCGGCCGGTGAACGCAGCGCCTCACCGCACGCGAGAAGTCCTGCCGGGCGCGGGGTCACGGCCCGGAAGTCGTGGGTGAGCGACAGCTCGACCAGATCATCGTGGTAGCGGTCCCGGAGCCAGGAGAAGACGTCGCCGACGTCCTTCATGTCACGACATTGGAAGTCGTAGACGGCCTGGGCGGGATCCCCGACGGAGGTGAACCCCGTGTCCAGGGCCTCGAGCAGCGCCTGAACGAGTCGACGGCGGACACCCACCAGATCCTGGACCTCGTCGAGCATCACGTGCCGCAGACCGTTCAGGAACTCCTCGGCGTCCCCGGCGAGGATCGCGTCGGTCGCCGTGCGGATCCGCTCGTCGAAGCCGAGCAGGTGCCAATCGCCCGGATAGGTCTGAGTCAACAGCTCCAACGCCCAGGCGTCGAAGGTGCGAGGCCTGACGAACCGGCCCGCGCCGTCGGACCGGCTGGACCGCCGCTCCAGTTCGTGTACCGCGGCGCGGGAGAACGACAGCACCAGCACCTCGTCGGCGTCGAGGCCTTGCGCGGACAGCCGGCCCAGGCGCTGCACCAGCGTGAAGGTCTTGCCGGTACCCGCAGGTGCGATCACCAGTGTGCGGGCGTCCCACGGCTGCTCGATGACACACCGCTGCTCGACGGTCGCCTGGTCCTCACCGACTCGCCCGGCGCTCACCTGATGGCCCACGTGATCTCCGAGTCCGCCCACACCAGTCCCCCACTGAGTCTCACATCTCCGTCCGGGCTCGGCCTCGGCCGTACCGGCCGGGGGCACGTACTGATCCGCCCGCCCACATCGCCGTCAGAACCGCCCCGCAGTCCTTCGGACGGGCACTCTCGGCTCGACCGACAGGTGAGTTCGAACGCCTGTCGCGCCGGCGACTCGAACGCTCCGCAGGACCGTCCTCCGTCCCGGCATGGGCGCCACACTATGCGGACCTGTGAACGAAGTCAACAGACGGATTCGGACTCGAAGATGTAAACAATAGTATGGTGTCGAGGGTGGTTCACGAGGAGCACGACATCCATGCCCCACCATGCGAGGGTGGGGGCCTCAGTATCGTCTCACTGCGACGACCGGCTCGACGGACCCGCGATCCGACCCCGTCGGGCACACGCTGCAACCGACGCGTCGCGGGGCGATGCCGCCGTGGATGACGGATACGGGAGACTGCACGGCGGACACCTCACCGCGCGCCGGATCGTGAATGCCCGGTGAGCGGATGGTCGACGGGGGGCGAGGAACCGAGTGCGAGCGCTGACGACGTGGGATCCGCGCTGGATCGGCCGCAATCGCCGATACGAGATCCTCGCCGAGCTGGGCGCCGGCGGCATGGGAAAGGTGTATCTCGGTCGCTCGCGCACCGCTGAGTTGGTCGCCGTCAAAGTCATCCAGCCGCACCTGCTCGACGACGACATCGTCCTACGCCGCTTCCGCGCCGAGATCTCGCACCTGCGCCGCGCCCAGGGCCTACGCGTCGCGCACTACCGCGGTTGCGAGCTGAACCGGGACGACCCGTGGCTGGCGGTCGAGTACGTCAACGGCTCGACCCTGCGCCGATACGTCATCGACAACGGCGTCCTCGACGGCGCCACGACGGCCGCCCTGGGTGCGATGCTGGCCGAGGGCCTGGAGACGATCCACAGTGCCGGACTGCTGCATCGTGACCTCAAACCGAGCAACGTCATGCTGGGCTCGGACAGCCCTCGGATCATCGACCTCGGCCTCGCCGTCCTGCGCGAGCACCGCGATCGTCTGACGCAGCTCGGCCACGCGGTCGGCACCGTCGCCTACATGGCTCCCGAACAGGCGTCCGGAGAGACCGATTTGACCGAGGCGGTCGACGTCTACGCCCTCGGCGCCACCCTGCTGTACGCGAGTACCCGACACCACCCGTACCCGCAGGCCGCACCCATCGTGCTCGCCGGATGGATCACCGACCCCAAACACCCCCCGGATCTGACCGGGGTGCCCCGCGATCTCCGTCCGCTGCTGGCCGCCATGCTGGCGCATCGTCCCGACCGCCGCCCCGGCGTCGCCGACCTCATCACCGAGTTCTCCCGAATCGTCGAGGCTCAGCCGGGCGGTTTCGTCGCCGTACGTCGCCGCCTGCTCGACCACACACCCCCCGAGCCGCTTCCCGAACCGCTTCGGTCCGTCGCTGACTCCGATGACACCGACCCGTGGCCGGACGGCCCCACCGAACTGGTCACCACCGGCAGACCTGTCCGAGCATCTCGCACGATCGGAAATCCCAGACCGCCCATGCCGTCGAAGGAGCAGCCCATGACCGGAGGGGGACGACTGCGCGTACTGCAGAGCGCCGAGAAGGAGATCCTCAAACTCTCCCGGGCTGACGTCGGTGCGGTCTACGAGTTCCAGTACAAGTTCCGGTCCAACCCGGACAATCCCGGACTACGACTCAAGCAGCTCAAGGGCGGCGACCGGTTGTGGTCGGCGCGGGTCAACGCCGATCTGCGCGCGATCCTGCTGCACATCACCGAACGCGAATATCTGCTGGTCGACGTCAAACACCGCGGCGAGGTCTACGAAGGGCTGGACCGTTACGCCTACCGGGTCAACCGGGTCACCGGGGCGCTGGAGGTGGTCGACCTCGAGCCCGTGCCCGACACCGTGCTCGTCACCGTTCTGGCCCCCGAGGCGCCGCCTCTGTTCGACGGTCATCCGGATACCGTCCTGCTGGACCTCGGCGTCGCCGAACCGCTGCTGCCACGCATCCGCGCCCTGCGCACCGAGGACGAACTGCTCGAACTCGTCGAGATCGCACCCCAGCTGACTGCGGACGTGCTTCTCTCGCTCTACGACGGCACGCCGGTCGAGGACGTGCGCCGGCTGATCACCGAACCTGTGCGCATCACCGAACGGGTCGACCCCGACGACCTCGCCGCCGCACTGGTGCGTCCCGCCACGCAGGTCACCTCCGACGACAAGGCATTGCAGGCCGTTCTGTCGGAGTCGTTCGAGTCTTGGCAGGTGTTCCTGCACCCGACGCAACGCAGGCTGGTCGAACGCGCGACCAGCGGCCCCACCCGCATCAGCGGTGGGCCCGGCACCGGCAAGACCATCGTGGCTCTGCACCGCGTGGTGCACCTGGCCTCCGGACTCGAACCAGGCGGCCGGATCCTGCTCACCACGTTCAGCCGAAACCTCGCCGTCGACCTCCGCAACCGTCTCACGTCGCTCGCCGGTGTCGAGGCGCTGCAGCACGTCGACGTGATCAACATCGACCGACTCACGAGGCGATTCGCCACCGAGTCGCCGGCCGACGCCGGTCGCACTCTGGTCGACGAGCACCGCATCATCGACTACTGGCGGGCCTTCCTCGGTCGAGAGGATCCGGGATGGGCACCGGAGTTCCTCTCCGCCGAGTGGACCCACGTGGTGCTCGGGCAGATGCTCGACAGCGGGGACGAGTACGCCATCGCGCGGCGGCCGGGGCGCGGGCGCCCGCTGAGCCGCCCGGACCGAGCCCGGGTCTGGGAGCTGTGTCGACGTTTCGAGCAGTGGACCGCCGAACAGGGTGTCTGGACCCACGCCCAGATCGCCGTCCACGCCGCCCGCGCCGAAGAGGCACGCCTGCGACGCCATGGCGAGCCCGCCCGCTACCGTCACATCGTCGTCGACGAGGCCCAAGACCTCAGCACCGCGCACTGGCGTCTGCTGCGCTCCCTGGTACCGGCCGGACCCGACGACCTGTTCGTCGTCGGTGACACCCACCAACGCATCTACGACAACCGAGTGACTCTGTCGCGCTTGGGAATCGACATCCGCGGCCGCTCACACCGGCTCACCCTCAACTACCGCACGACTCGCCAGATCCTCGCCACCGCTCTCGAGTTGATGAGCGGCGAACGATACGACGACATGAACGGCTCGACGGACACGCTCGAGGGATACCGGTCCCTGCTCAGCGGGGGTCACCCGACGCTGCGCCGCGCCGCCGACTGGCCGCAGGAGATGGACCTCGTCCGGCGGCAGCTCAAGGCATGGGGGGACGAGTCCGACGGCTCGGTCGCCATCTGCGTACCCACGCACGACCTGGCGGTCGACCTTGCCGCTCACCTGACTGCCGACGGTGTCGACGTCGTCGAGGTCGGTCCGGACGGTCCGCTCCGCCCAGGCGGAGTGCACCTGGGGACCATGCACCGGTTCAAGGGGCTGGAGTATCGCCGGGTGATCATCGCGGGTGTCCGAGAGGGGCTCGTCCCACATCAGCGCATCAACGGCTTCCGGGAGTCCGACCCCACCCGCTACCAGCGAGAACGGCAGCGCTACCGCTCTCTGCTTTTCGTGGCCGCGACGCGCGCTCGTGACGATCTGGTGATCTCGTGGCACGGCATCCCCAGCCCGTTCCTCACCCACCACCAGGCCATCGGCGCATGAACGTCACCGCCCATGGCGCGAGGACACCCTCGCCGACGATCGCGCAGCGCTATGAGCTGTCGGGCCCACCGGTGCGGGGCAGCATGGGCGAGCTCTACCCGGCCTACGACCTGTCCCTCGACCGCGAGGTCGCGGTCAAGCTCATGCGCGATGACCTGACCGACGACGATCAGCGCACCGAACTCGTACGCCGCTTCCGCCGCGAGGCACGGCTGTTGGCCAGGATGCGGCATCCCGGAACGCCTGCGGTTCTCGACACGGGGGATGACGACGGCCGACCGTTCCTCGTCATGGAGTGGGTGGACGGCGCGACGCTGCGCAATCTGATCGACGAGGTGCAGCCTGTCCCTCGGGAGTGGACGTTGTACGTCGTCGCACAGATCTCTGCCGTGCTGGCCCGGGCGCACGAGCTGTCGCTCGTGCACCGCGACCTGAAGCCGGACAACGTACTGCTGTGCGCCGACGGCACGGTGAAGGTCGTGGACTTCGGATTGGCGATCGTCGTCGACGGCAGCTCGACCCACCTGACTCCGCCCGGAGTCGTCACGGGTGACTGGCGCTATCGGGCACCCGAATGCGACTTGGGCGTGGCGTCACCGCGCACGGACCTCTACGCCCTCGGCCGTATCCTCGAGGAACTGCTCGGGGACGACTCCACCGACGACCCCCTGTGGGAACTGGCCGCCGCGCTCACTCACGACCTTCCTCAGCGGCGGCCGAAGAGCGCGAGCGATGTCCTCGCTCGCCTGACCCCCCTGCTACGCCGCCCGTCGCCACTACCGGGCTTCGTCGCGGCCACGACACCCGTGGGGTACGTCGAGACCACCGGTTGCCTGCCCCGGTCCACTCCATCGACCCGAGTCGCATCCACCGGGTGGACCTCGACGGCGGTGCGACACGTACGCGCCGCTGCGGCGGAACACGCCGAGCAGGGCCGGCCCGCCCGAGCAGCCGATCTGCTGCGCACCGTCCTCGACGATCCGGACGTCCCGGGAGACGCCCTCATCGACATCCGCCGTGATCTCGCGACCCTGCTCATCGAGGCCGGCGAGACGGGCGACGCCCTGCGTGCCTGCGTCGACGCGCTCACCGCCATGACCGGCCGGCTGTCTGCGGATCACCCTGCCGTCGTCTCACTACGTCTGGCACTGGCCCGGCTGTACGCACGCGACGGTGACGTCACGACGGCCACCGACATGTACGCCGCGATTTCGAGGGACCTCGGAGGGCGGATGTCGACGCGTACCGAAAGGGCTACCGCCACGCGCGAGCTCGCGATGACGACGGCGGGCGCGGGGGATCGGGCCGCGGCCGAGGCGGTCCTGACGGAGTTGCTCGTGGACCTTCGCGATGTGGCACACGTCGACCATGAGCAGATCGAGGCCACCGTCGACGCTCTGATGCTCGTGCGTGCGCCCCGGCGCCTGCCGCCTGCGCGTGGCGCGACCGACTGACGGTACCGCGTCGGAGACGCTGCGAGCGCGGGGCGGATGGTGCGACCCATTCAGACCGGCCGCAGCCTACCCGAGGCCAGGGCGTCCGCCGTGAGTCGTGTGATGTCCGCCCCCAGCGCCGCCGTCTCACGGATCGTCTCGGTCAACTCGTGTAGCCGCCGGAAGACGTCGCCCTGTCGCCGCTGCTCGATCATCGCCGTCCTGGGCAGTTGCACCCGGCGTACGTCGAAGCGCGACGTACCCAGCAGGCTGCCGGCCAGTCTCTGGTTCACCGTGGTGCAGAGGTGGCCTACGAGGAACCAGGGATCCAGTACCTGCGGGTCCGGCCGTAGCAGCCAGAGTTGTCTTCCGAGCAGCAGATCCGACTCGGTGTTGACCCGGGCGACGAGTCGTCGTTCGCTGACGGACACCACTACGTCCCCCGGCTGCAGAGCGATCCGCGGGTTGAGGCGATCGTCGGCCGTTCCCGAGGCAGGCCGGCCGTCCGTCAGGTCTTGGACCGTGAGGGTCAGTCCCTCAACCTGCTCCCCCTCACCACCACGAACGGGCCCGAGGATCTGCAGCGATCCGCTTCGAAGCAGGTCGCCTACCGTGATCGTGGAGACGACGGTCTCCCCGGAGCCATCCTCCAGGCCGGGGAGCAGGCCGGGCATGCGGGCGGCCGACTCCGTCAGACGGCGACCGGCATCGATCAGCCGCGGTCCCGCGTCGGCCACATCGGCGTCGCCGAGGTGATGCCGTCCGGGTGACAGGTCGACCTCCTCGTCGAGCAGGTCCAGCACGGGAACCGTGTGCGCTTCGACGAAGTCCGAGCGGTCTCCGGAACCCAGGAACGCCGTGACGACGTCAGCGACACTACGATAGGCCGCCTCGAGATCACGTTCGGTGGTGTCGAGCAGCAGTACCTCTGCGACACCCCGGTTCGCCTTCTGCAGGACCCACAGGTGCAGCGGCACCGCGTGCGGTGGGGCGGCGCCGGGCGGCAGCGCGATAACCGCCCGCAGGGCCCCGCGGCGCAACATGTTCGCCCGGATACGGCGGCCGGCGCGGCGCGACGCGACCGACGGCGGCATGAGCAGGACAGCGCGCCCGCCCGGTCTCAGATGAGCGATCGCGTGCTGCGCCCACGCCAGTTCCGGTTCGGTGCGCGGCGGCGGCCCGAACTCCCACGGAGCGTTGCCCAGTTCCTCGTGTCCCCAGTTGGTCTGCCCGAACGGCAGGTTCGACACGACGGCGTCCACTGCGACGTCGGGGAAGGCGTCCGCGCGCAGGGAATCACCTGTGCGCACCTGCCCATCTCTACCGTTGATTGCGAGCCAAAGGTCGGCGAGGCGCGTCAATCTCGAATCATCGTCCTGCCCGTACAGGTTCGCGGCCCCGGCCCGGGCCGCGGCACGCAGCACGCCACCGGCACCGCAGGCCGGATCGAGGACGGACACACCGGCGGCGCCGGCCAACTCGACCATCAGATCAGCGAGATCGTCAGGGGTGATCACGGAACGTTGTGCGGGCAGGGCGGCATAGCGACGCCACAGCTCGTCGAACGTCGCGACGGGCCCGTGAACCTCGACGAGGTCGTCGAGCTCCGGTCGCAGGAGGTCGAACGGCAGGGTCCGCTGGCCGAGTAAGTGCTCACCTGCTGCGGCCAGCGCCTCGGCGGGTTCGCCGGAGGCGGCCAGCAGGTTG
Organism: Micromonospora sp. AB353; assembly: GCF_049538395.1. NCBI lineage: Bacteria > Bacillati > Actinomycetota > Actinomycetes > Micromonosporales > Micromonosporaceae > Micromonospora > Micromonospora sp. AB353. The sequence continues at coordinate 85,766 of NZ_JBMVFV010000008.1, forward strand.
CGCCACAACCGGTCCTCGTCAGCGACCGAGGGTGCCTTGCCCTGGCCGGCGAGCCACTGTTCGACCTCTTCGAGGTCGAACAGAGGGGACGCGGTGGTCCCACCCACCGGTGCGGGGAAGTCGTCGTACCGCTTGCGCCAGTTGCTGACCGCCGCCCGCCCCACGCCGGCGAGGCGCGCGATGTCCGCTGCAGTGACCCTCGCTCTTCGATGCACGCCAGGAGTGTACATGGCCCTCAAGGCGCTCGACTGTTTACACAGATGTCGTAGGCCGACGCCATTTCCCACGTTGTATCGACTGACCGACGGTGAACACGGTCACGGAAGCGATAAGACGCGCCGAGCGCGTGAGAATGTCGACGACGGGGGCGCAGCCACAGAACCCCGACACTCGGGCCGACGACACAGGCGTGGGCGACGGTCTGCATCAATGACGCGAGGCGCCGTCGCGCGCGGCCGTGACAGTAGCCGCGATCCTGGCGGCCGCCTCGGCGACCGGTTCGTGCTCCCAGACCCGGACGACCTTCCAGCCCTGCGCCATGAGCCGCTCGTTCGTGTCGGCGTCGCGGCGCCGATTCGCGGCGACCTTCTCCGCCCAGAACGACGCGTTGGTCTTGGCGACTGTGTGATGCTCGGGGCATCCGTGCCAGAAGCAGCCGTCGAGGAACACCGCCAACTTGAGCTTCGGGAACAGCAGGTCAGCTGTGCGGCGCACCGCTTTGATCGGCCGGCGATTGACGTAGTAGCGCAAGCCCAACGCGTGCACGGCACGCCGCAACGCGAGCTCGGGCTTCGTGTCGCGACCAGTGTTGGCCTGCATGGATCTGCGGACGCCGATCGACGACGCCCACGAACCTTCGGACATGCGTTCTACCTCACCAGCGCGGCTCGCGTGTCACAGACGTGACGACAACTATCATGTCGCACGTGAGTGATCGCTTGAGCTTGATCGACCTCTTCGCCGGGTGCGGCGGAATGACCGTCGGCTTCCACAACGAGGGCTTCCGTCCGATTCTCTCGGTCGAGTGGGATCGTGCGGCGGCCTCCACCTATGCCGCCAACTTCGGCGAGGGACACACCCGGTGGGAGGACATCGAGAAGATCACTGACGACGAGATCCCCGATGCCGACGTCATCATCGGCGGGCCTCCTTGCCAGGGCTTCTCCAACCTCGGGACCAAGTCGGTGGAGGACCCGCGTAACAAGCTGTGGAAGCAGTATCTACGCTTCGTCGTCAAGGCCAACCCGCAGGTCTTCGTGATCGAGAACGTCGAACGGTTCTCACGCACCAACGAGTTCCAGCTGTTGATGGAAGAGGCCGACCACGGCATCCTCAAAGACTACGTACTCACCGCGGGCGTCCTACTGGCGGCCGACTACGGCGTCTCGCAACGTCGGCCTCGTACGATCGTGATCGGATCCAGGATCGGCGAGATCCCACTCCCTGCCGCGACCCATGCGAAGACACCCTCGGGAGAACTGAAGCCGTGGCGCACGGTACGCGACGCCATCGGATGGGTCGATGAGCATGTGACGACCACCGAGCTTCCGCCGAGGGACACGACATTCTTCGGACAGACCATCCGAGGCGACTTCTCCGGGTACGACATCCACTTCGGACGACAGCCGACCCCGATGTCGCTCGCGCGCTACGACCACATCCCTCCCGGCGGCGGTCGGTTCGACCTGCCCGATCATCTGCTGTCGCGGTGCTGGCGAGAGAAGAAGACCGGTACGACCGACGTGATGGGCCGGATGCGGTGGGACGCGCCGTCGCTGACCATCCGTACCGAATTCTTCAAGCCGGAGAAGGGCCAATATCTGCACCCGCAATGGGAGCGGAACAGCCCGGAGAGACGCGTGAACCGGGTCATCACCCACTACGAGGCCTCGCTGCTGCAGGACTTCCCGAAGGACTACAAGTGGTGTGGATCCAAGACGGAGATCGCCAAGCAGATCGGTAACGCCGTCCCGTCGGGCCTGGCTGCGGCCATCGCTCGACACCTGAAGGACTACCTCGATTGACCGGAGACTCCGGCGGCCGCCTCGGCACCGGGTGTTTGACCGGCAGTCGACCGCTCTGACACCCTGCCCATGTGTCGATCGTCCAGGGCGAGCTGTTCGAAGACGATGAAGTATGGGCCGCACTTCCGCGCACACTGCAGGTTCAGCGCTCCAGGGTCCTGCCGATCCGGCCCCTGACCTCGGGCAGGCCACGGATGGCGACCGGACCGTCGTCGTTCCGCACCGACGCCCGACCACCCACGCCGGCCGAGGACCCTGAGATCTGGGCGGTCCATTCGGTGATCCGATCGATCGACCCCGACGGCGTCCGTACGGGCTATGCCATCCGGGAGGCGCTCGACCAGATCTACGACGGCCAGCGAACCGGGCGGTGGGATTACACGCAACTCCTGAAGACGGAGAAGACGCACGTCGGCACCCTCGTCGAGATCTGGCTGCAGAGAGAGTTCCGGTTCGACGACGGGCAGGACCTCGACTATCGGATCGCCGGCGTCGAGGTGGACTGCAAGTGGTCCCTGAACCTGTACGACTGGGAGATCCCGCCGGAGATGTACAGCCGGGGAGACAAGGTCGCGCTACTGGTCTGGGCCAATGAGTACACCGCCCGCTGGGCGTCCGGCCTGATCCGCATCAGCGAGGACGTGCTTCGTCCGCTGGGCAGGCAACGCGACGGCAAACGCCGATTGAACGATCGAGGCCGAGACCGCATCCTCTGGGTCCACGGCGGCGCGGATCTGGTCAAGAACACCCTGCTGCACATCACCGATCCGAGGAAGCTCGAACTCATCGCCTACGCCACACACGGCCAGACGGCGGTCACGAACCTGTTCAGAGAGATGGCCGGCGAGCTGATCAACCGAGCGACGGTATTCACCGCCGCTCAGCAGGTCGACAGCGCCAAACGAGTTCGGGATGCCCGCCGCATACTCCGGCCCGAAGGCATCGTGATATTCGGCCACTATCAGCCTCACCCACGGATGGCTGCACAGCTCCACCTTCCGGTGCCCACACTGGGCAGGTTCGTCAGCACCCGACTACACCCCTGGCAGCCCGGCGACGAGGACCCACATACCGAGATCGAGGGCTCGCTGTGGCGCCGTGCACGGCCGAAGGACCCGATCGTGCCGGCACCCACGCTGCCCAGCCAGGGCGGCGCCGACGGATGAGCGGCTGTCTCCGAGCCGTTGTGACATCGACGTCAGGCACTCACGGGTGGCATCGGCCGTCGGACGCCGATGGAGGGTGAACCGCTCCTACTCCTTCAGGCCGATGTTGTCGATCGGCGAAGCGTTGAGCAGCCGCCGGACCGGCCACACCGTGCTCACCAGCGCCAGCAGTGTCGTACCGCCGAGCACCGCCGCCCACCCGAGCGGCGGAACGTACGGGATCGGGCTGCCGGTCAGTCCGTTGACGATCGCGGCCAGCGTCAGCACCGCGATCGCCGCGCCGAGCAGCACCGCGGTGCCGAGCAGCCCGGCCTGTTCGGCCCGGACCATCCCGCGAATCTGACGGCGGGTGACCCCGACGAGTTGCAGCAACGCCAGCTCGCGGCGACGGGCCAGTGCCGCCATCACCATCGTGGTGGCCGCCGCCAGCGCCGCGTACCCGACCATCACGCCGATCAGCAGCCGGTTCAGCCAGGCGCCGAGCGCCAGATCGGTGCTGAGCAGGCGCGTACGGGTGGCCGCGTCGAGAACCTCGGTGCCGGGCCGCGCCGCCGCCCACGTGGCCAACGCGGTGCCGGCGTCCGGGCCGCCCCGGACCAGCACCTCGTCGACGGTGTTCCCCGCCGTGTGCCCGGCGACAGTCTCGGCAGCCACTGTGACGTCGCCGAAGCCGAGGCCACGGTCGTAGATCGCGATGACGTCCAACGTGACCGGGGTGCCGTCGCCCAGCCAGAGTGCCGCCTTGTCGCCGACGTCCCAGCCGGACGAGGACGCCTGCGTCGTGGACAGGGCGACGGTGCCGGCGCGCAGGTCGGCCAGGGTGCCCTTGCGCACGGCGAGGTCCATCGTCGAGGTGACGCCCGCCGGGTCGACTGATTGCGCGCCGACCGGCTCGATGCCGCCGAGTGCCCGCATCACGACCTGGGTGCGGCGTACCCCGGTGGCTGCCTGCACCCCGTCCAGCTCGCGGATCTCCCGCGCCGCGTCCGCCGGCAGTCCGCCCGGAGCGGTGAGCACCCGCTCGGCGAGGGTTCCCGTGCTGTTCTGCGTGGCGGTCTGCCGTTCCAGGTTGTCCTGCAGGAACCAGACCGAGCCGCCGAACCCGACGGACAGCACGAGCGCGGTCAGGACGGTCGCCATGCCCTGCGCGTTTGCCCGCAGGTTGGCCGCGGCCAGGTAGCCGCCGGCCCGCCAGATCCGCGGCAGCACCGGGGTGAGCAGGCGTGCCGCGTACGCGTTGAGGTGCGGTGCGAGCAGCGCCACCGCGATGACGAACAGGTAGAGCATGCCGACCGCGCCGGCCAGCGCCCCGGCCGACCCGGCGGCGCCGAGCGTGAACGCCCCGGAGCTGCCGGCCGCCATCAGCGTCAGCACGCCGGCGATCAGCCGTACCGGGCCGCTGCGCCGGGGTTCGACGGCGATCTCACCGAGCGCCTCGATCGGCTTGATGGCGGTGACCCGGCGTGCGGCGATCAGTGCGGCGACCACCGCGACGAGGACCGCCGTACCGATGGCGGCCGGCACCGCGAACAGACCGCCCGTCATCGGGAAGCCAGCCGGCACGAACCCGCGCCCGACCAGTTCGCCGTGCACCCAGCGGGCCGCCAGCAGGCCGGCCGGGCCGCCGATTGCGGAGCCGGCCAGGGCGAGCAGCGTGGCCTCGGCGACCAGCATGCGGCGCACCTGCCCCGGTGTGGCGGCGACCGCGCGCAGCAACGCCAGGTCACGCCGGCGGTGCCGGACGGACAGCCCGATGGTGCCGGCCACCACGAACACGATCAGCAGGACGACGTACCCCCCGAAGGCCGACCCGGCCCCGACCAGCAGGCTCCGGGCGGCCTGGTTATCCGACTGCTCGGCGTTCCCGCGGTCCTTCCCGGCGTACGTCGTGGCGCCGGCCGCCGTCGCGATCTCGCGCACCGCGCCGGGGTCGGCGCCGGGTGCCATCCGTACGCCGATCGCGTCCACCCGGCCCGGGTGGGCGGACAGGCGCGCGGCCTGCGCGTCGGTGAAGAACACCGCCGCCGAACCGGTCTCCGCGGTCCCGCTCACCCGGTACGAGCGGCCGATCCCGCCGACGACCAGCGCGATTCGGTCGCCGGGCGCCACTCCGAGCCCGGTGTCGGCCACCACCTCGTCGTCGGTCCGGGGCGCGGCGCCGGCGGCGAGGGGACGACCGGTGAAGACGTACGTGTCCCAGCCGTGTCCCACGGCGGCGGGTGAGCCGATCAGCACCCTGTCGTCGCCGGTGACGGCCGTGACGCCCGGCACCCGGCGGATCCGGTCCACCAGGTCGGCGTCCACAGTGCCGCCCTCGGGCAGCGTCACGGTGCTCGTGGTGGTCTCGCCGTCGAACTCCCGGGACGTGTGGCTGATCGTGCGGTTGGCGACGACCACGTCGGCGCTCGCCCAGAGCCGCGGCTCCGGACGGAACCGCAGCCCTGATTCGACGAGCGAGCCCATCGCCACCAGGATCAGCACGCCGACGATCAGGGCCAGCAGGGTCGCGGCGGCGGGGCCGGTGCGGTGCCGCAGCAGGCGCGCGGCCAGGCCGGTCATCGGAGAACCCGCCCGTCCAGCGACGCCAGGTGCTCGGCGATCCGGACGGCGCTGAGCTGCGGGAGGTCCGCGACCATCGCACCGTCCGCCAGCACGAGCACCCGATCCGCGTACGACGCCGCGATCGGGTCGTGGGTCACCATCACCACCGTCTGCCCGTGTTCGTCCACGACCGCGCGCAACAGGGTGAGCACCTCCGCCGCGGTCCTCGAGTCGAGGGCGCCGGTGGGCTCGTCCGAGAAGATCACCTCGGGGCGGGTGGCAAGCGCCCGGGCGATCGCCACCCGCTGCTGCTGGCCGCCGGACAGCGCCGCCGGCCGGTGGTGCAGCCGGTCGGCGAGGCCGACCCGCTCGACCACGTGGGTCAGCCAGGCCCGGTCCGGGCGGACGCCGGCCAGACGCAGGGGCAGCACGATGTTCTCCTCGACCGTGAGCGCGCCGATCAGGTTGAACGCCTGGAAGACGAACCCGATCCGGGTACGACGCAGCTCGGTCAGGCGCGTCTCCGACAGCCCGGACAGGTCGGTGCCGCCGACGATCACCCGGCCGTTCGTGGGGCGGTCGAGCCCGGCCGCGATCTGCAGCAGCGTGCTCTTGCCGGAGCCCGACGGCCCCATCACCGCGGTGAACGTGCCCCGGCCGAAGCCGACATCGACGCCCGCGAGCGCGGTCACCTGGTTGCGGCCGGTGCCGTACACGCGGCTGAGTCGTTCGACGTGTACCGCCGGTTCGACGGTCTGTCCCATTCTGGTGGCCTCTCTCCGTGTGATCGGCGGGAACTGCGCGCACCAGAAACGCTATTGAGCTGGGGGAACAGCGACCATCCAGCGGGCTGCCCAGTCCGGGTACAGCAGGCACCACCTACGACCCGTACCTCAGCGGGCCGGCGCCGGAAGGTGGAGGCGGCCGTCGTGGACTTCGGCGATCTGGTCGACGGCGGTGAGGTGCGTGCGGTCGTGGGTGACCAGAACGGTGGCGGTGCTCTGCTGGTGGGTGAGACGGGTGATCAGCTCGATGACGGCGGCGCCGCGTTCGTGGTCGAGCGCGCTGGTGGGTTCGTCGACGAGCAGGACGGTGGGGTCGTTCATCAGGGCGCGGGCGATGTTGACGCGCTGACGCTGGCCGCCGGAGAGCTGGTGCGGCCGGCGGTCGGCCTGGCCGGCGAGGCCGACGGCGTCGAGGAGTTCCACGGCGCGGGTACGGGCTCTGGCCGGTGGGCGGCCGTCGATCTGGGCCATCACCTGGAGCTGCTCGGCGGCGGTGAGGGAGGGCAGCAGGTTGGGCTGCTGGAAGACGATGCCGATCTTGTGGCGGCGCAGGTCGGCGAGTTCGCCCCGCGTCATCCCGGTGGTGGCGGTGCCGTCGATGGTGACGGTGCCGGAGTCGGGGGTGATGAGGGTCGCGGCGACCGCGAGGAGGCTGGACTTGCCGGAGCCGGAGGGGCCGATCACGGCGGTCAGGCTGCCCTTGGGTACGTCCAGGGTGACGCGGTCGAGGGCGGTCAGGCGGCCCTCGCCGTCGGGGTAGGTGAGGGTGATGTCGGTCAGGTTCAGGCTCATCGGGCGCTCCCCAGGGCGGTCAGCGGGTCGACGGAGGTGATGCGGCGGATGGCCAGAGCGGCTCCGAGGGCGCCGAGGACGACGATCACGGCCGCGGGAAGGAGGACGGTCACCGGGGTGAGGAGGAACGGCACCGTGGACCCGGCGACGAGGGCGCCGAGCGCGGCGGCGATGCCGGTGCCGAGCAGGGTGCCGCCGACGAGCAGGACGACGGCTTGTCCGAGGGCGTCCTTGAGGAGGTTGGCGGTGGGGGCGCCGAGTGCCTTGAGCACTGCGACGTCGCCACTGCGCTGGATGGTCCAGACGGTGAAGAAGGCCCCGATGACGAGGGCGGAGATGGCGAAGAGGAAGCCGCGCATCAGCTGCAGGGAGCCGTTCTCGGAGGTGTAGGAGCCGATCGCGGACAGCGAGTCGGAGACGGAGACCGTCCTGGTGCCCGCCTGCCGGTCGGTGGCCGCCGGATCGACGTCCGAGGTGGTGGTCAGGGCGACGACGGTGGCCGTCGGGCTGCCGTCACCGGTGCCGGTGGGAGGCGTACTCTTCTGCCACACGCCCAGGCTGGTCCACACCACGGGGGTGTGGCTGAAGGAGGCGTCGCCGCGTACGGCCGCCACTGTGAGTCGCTGCCCGGCGAGGGTGACGGAGTCGCCGGCCTGCACACCGAGGTCGTCGGCGGCCTTGGTGGACAGCACCGCCGATTGGTCGTCGATCCGGCCGCTGTCGGGGGCCAGGCGGGAGCCGGGCCGGACGCCGAAGGCGGAGACCCCGGCGCTCCGGTTTCCGGCGGTGGCCCTGGTCGTGGTGATGCCCAGCGGTTCGGCGCCGGTCACGCCGGGGGCCTCGGCCCACTGCTGCCACTGCTTCTCGGTGACCGTGGAGTTGGAGTACGACACGTCCTGGCCCTCGCCGGGGGCCTGGAAGGCGATCCTGTCGACGGGCAGGTCGGTGATGGCGGAGATGTTCTGCCGGCCCAGTCCGGCCGTCAACCCGGACAGCAGCCCGACCAGCAGGGTGATCAGCATGATGACGGTCCCCATCAGGGCGAAGCGCCCCTTGGCGAACTTCAGGTCTCTCCAGGCGACGAACACGGCAGCGGCCTGTCCTTTCCGGCGGTGGAAGCGGTACGACTCCACCATCGCGGCCGGCGCCGGTGTCCGCGTCTGGCGTAGGCGGGCACTTCGCGGGCCGAAGGACGGCGCCCGGGTTCTAACTTTCGATAGAGGCCCCGGGGCCGCCGGCCTCGGTAACGTGGGACGCACTGTGAGCACCGCTGCCCCTGCCCTGACCCCGACCACCCGAGCCCTGGCCTGGTGCCTGCACCTGCTGATCATCGGCCTGCTCGTCCTGGCCGCCGGCCGGGCGGTGGCCGACGACCGGCCGCACGCCGGATCGATCGTGGCCGTGGCGGTGGCGTGCGGTCTGGCGTACGCCATCGGGCCGCTCATCCCCCGCATCCGGCGTTCGCGGCGGGCCGCCGCGTGGTGGCTGGCCGCCGTCGGGGCCGTGTGGCTGGTGTTGCTGGGCCTGACCCCCGACGCGATCTGGGTGGCGTTCCCGCTGTACTTCCTCCAGCTCCACCTGCTGCCGCGCCGCGCCGGCCTGGCCGCCGTGATCGTCACCGCCGTGGCGGCCGTCGCCGGCTTCGGCGCCCACACCGGCTCCTTCACCCCGGCCACGGTGATCGGTCCCGCGCTCGGTGCCGCCGTCGCCGTCGGGGTGGTGTGGGGGTACCAGGCCCTGTATCGGGAGAGCGAGCAGCGCCGGCAGCTGATCGAGGAACTCACCGCCACCCGGGCGGACCTGGCCCGGGCCGAGCACACCGCCGGCGTACTCGCCGAGCGCGAGCGTCTGGCCCGCGAGATCCACGACACCCTCGCTCAGGGCCTGTCGAGCATCCAGCTGCTGTTGCGCGCCGCCGAGCGTGCCCTGCCCGGCCGGCCCGGTGCCGCCTCCGGTCACGTCGACGCGGCCCGTCAGGTCGCCGTGGACAACCTCGCCGAGGCCCGCCGCTTCGTCGCCGCGCTCACCCCGCCCGCCTTGGAAGGCACCACCCTGGCCGGCGCTCTGGAACGCCTGTGCACGACCACCAGCGCCCGCCACCGCCTCACCGCCCGCTTCCACCTCGTCGGCGACCCCGTATCGCTGCCGACCGCCCACGAGGTGGCGCTCCTGCGTATCGCCCAGTCCACAGTCGGGAACACGCTCCGCCATGCCCAGGCGGCCACCGCCGAGATCACGCTCAGTCATCTCGGCGACTGCGTCGTCCTTCACGTCGCCGACGACGGGCGCGGCTTCGACCCGGAACACCTGCCCGCTCCCGACCTCGACGGAGGCGGCTTCGGCCTGGCGGCCATGCGTGCCCGCATGGCCGCCCTCGGCGGCACCCTGGCCGTCGCATCCGCGCCCGGCCGGGGCACCGCCGTGACCGCCGAGCTTCCCCTCACCCCGCCCACCCGCACCGACCCCGAGGGCCGCCCGTGACCGACGACGTCCCCATCCGCCTCCTCCTGGCCGACGACCACCCGGTCGTACGGGCCGGGCTGCGCGCCGTGCTGGAAACCGAACCCGGCCTGGTCGTGGTGGCCGAAGCCGCCACCGCCGAGGAGGCAGTCACCCGCGCCGCCGCAGGCGACATCGACGTCGTCCTGATGGACCTGCAGTTCGGGACGGGCATGGGCGGTGCCGAAGCCACCGCCCGGATCACCGCCCGCCCGGATGCGCCGCGTGTGCTGATCGTCACCACGTACGACTCCGACGCCGACACCCTGCCCGCCATCGAGGCCGGCGCCACCGGCTACCTCCTCAAGGACGCCCCACCCGAGGATCTGGCCGCCGCCGTCCGCACCGCCGCCGCCGGGCGCACCACGCTGGCGCCCACCGTCGCGCACCGCCTGATGAACCGCCTGCGGACGCCGGGCACCACCCTGACCCGACGCGAGACCGAGGTCATCGCCCTGGTCGCCGACGGTCTGTCGAACCACAGCATCGGCACCCGGCTCCACCTGACCGAGGGCACCGTCAAGTCCCACCTGGCCCGCATCTACGCCAAGCTCGGCGTCGAGTCGCGTACCGCCGCCGTCGCCACCGCCACCGAACTCGGCCTCATCCGCCGCTGACCCCGGGCAGGTGCGGGTCGTCGGCCAGGCCGGCTGCCGGCGTCAGCGATTGAGCAGGTCACGGCCGGGGTAGTGGCCTTCCTCGCGGAAGATCAATCGGCGGCCGGGTCCCGGCCTGTCCGGCGAGAGGGGTACGACCGGTGCGGAGCTGGGTGCGCGACGCCGTCGGGCGGTTGCGCGGCGACGGGATGACAGTGGTCGAGCTGACCGCCGCCGCTGTGGTCGCCTGGCTCGTGGCGGCGCTGGTCATCCGTCACCCGGACCCGTTCTTCGCGCCGACCGCCGCGCTCGTCGTGCTCGGCGAGTCCCGCGGGCGACGGCTGCGGCAGACCGTCGAGATCCTGCTCGCCGTGGCAGCCGCTGTGCTCGTCGCGGAGCTGCTGGTGTACGCGCTGGGCCCGGGCACCGAGACGGTCCTGCTGGTGCTGCTGCTCACCACCACGACGCTCGTGGTGATCGGCGCCCGCCGTGCCCTGGTCGTGCAGGCCAGCGTCTCGGCCATGTACCTGGTCGTGGTCTCCGCGCCGAACGGGACGCTGATGCCGTTCCGCTTCGTTGACGCGCTCATCGGCGGCGCCGTGGCGCTCGCCGCCAGCCAGCTGGTGGCCGCCCGTGACCCGCTGGCACCACTGGTGGCCCAGGCCCGGCGCAGCTACACCGACCTGGCCGACCTGCTCGACCAGGTCAACGCGGCGTTGCGCGGCTGCGACGAGGACGCCGCCCGCGCCGCGCTGGACCGGGCGCGGCAGGTGGACGACTGCGTCGCCGAGATGCAGGCTGCGGTGCTCGCCACCGGCGAGACGCTGCGGCTGGGACTGCGCCGCCGGCACCTGGGCAAGCTCGCCGAGGTGGAGGCCACACTGCGGCAGCTCGACTACGCCGCCCGCAACATCCGCGTACTGGCCCGGGCCGGCGTGACCCTGACCCGCCGGCACACCGCCACGCCGCCGGAGCTGGCCGCCGCGATCGGCGCGCTGACCTCCGCCGTACGGTCGGCTGGGGAGGCCATGGCCCACGACCTCACCGGCGCCGACGCCGACCGGCACGCGCAGCGGGCCGACGCGGCGGCGCTGGAGGCGGTCCGGATCGCCGCGGGTCTGCTGCGGACCGACCCGCCGTTGCCGGTCACCATGATCGTCGGGCAGATCCGGGCGACAGCGATCGACCTGCTGCGCGGCGTCGGCCACGACGACGTGGCGGTGCTGGACCGGGTGGACGAGGCGCTCGGCCTGAGCCGGGGGTGACACCCGGCTGCCGTCGGCCGTCGGAGCCGACTTGCCAGCGGCTGACAGGACGCTACGTCGTGAAGTAGGCGGCACTCGCCGCGTCGGCCGGGTAGTAGGACTCGATGGCGATCTCGTCGATCGTGATGTCCATCGGGGTGCCGAATGTGGTGATGGTCGAGAACAGCCGCAGCTCTCGTCCGCCGACGCGAAGGATCATCGGTATCACGACGTCCGCTTCGATCCGTTGACTCGACGTGTTCTCCGGCTCGGGCGCCAACAGTTCTTCGTAGAGTGCGGTGAGCTCAGGGTCGGGAGCAGTGGCGAGCTGGCGTGAGATCCGGGTGCGGAACACCGCGCGCACGTCGGCCAGGTTGACGACCATGCGCGCGAGACCGCGCGGATCCAGTCCCAGCCGTACCAGGTTGACCGGCGGTCGCAGCAGGTCAGGAGCCACCTGTGCGAAGAACGGCTCGACGGCGCGGTTGGTCATCACGATGTTCCACCGGCGATCGAAGACCACCGCCGGGTAGGGCTCGTGCGCGCGGAGCACCCTCCGGACAGCGTCGTGGACGGCTGACAGTGCGTTGTGGTCGAGCGACCGCTCGGCGTACCGAGGTGCGAAACCCCCGGCGAGCAGCAGCCGGTTGCGATCACGCAGCGGCACGTGGAGCTGATCCGCGAGTCGAAGGATCATGTCGGGGCTCGGCTTGGACTTACCGGTCTCGACCAGACTGACGTGACGAGCCGAGACGTCCGCAGCGATCGCGAGATCCAGTTGGCTGAGTCCCCGGCGCTGCCGCCACTGCCGCAGGAGTTCCCCGACCGTGCGCACGATCATGGAGCGTACTCATCGTCGCGCCGGACGCCATGAAATCCGAGTTCATCGACAACCGGAGCGGTCACGCGAACACTGCATCCGTGACCACGGCGAACAAGAGCATCGTCCAACGGGCGCTGGCAGGACTGATCGAGACGGGCGACGTGGATGCGCTCGCCCGGTTCCTGAGTGACGACTTCGTCCACCACAGGCCGGGTACGACCACATCGACCAAAGTGGAATGGCTCGCCGCCGTCCGCGCCGCGCTGGTACCGCTTGCCGGCATGCAGGTCGAGATCCATCAGGTGCTGGCCGACGGCGATCACGTCGTGATGTACTCGCGGCGTTGGCTTCCCGACGCAGGACCGGAGATCGCGGTCGTCGACATCTGGCGGATCGACGATGGGCTGATCGCCGAGGCGTGGGAGATCATCGAGCCGGTGACCCAGGTGGACGCCAACCTCGCGTGGTGGAAACCTGCTCAGCACTGAGCAGGCGTAAGCCACCTGCGATGCCGGATCTGGCAAGCGGCTGGCAGCCTCAACGGGATTGAACGATCTGGATCGGGTTGCCGTCGGGGTCGGCGGTCCACGCGATCAGTAACCGGCCGAGCCATACGTGTGGAGGTGCGAGAGCGGGTGCTCCGTCTGCGACCAGGCCCTCGTAGGCCGCGGTGGTGTCATCCGTCCAGAGGATGACCGCGACGCGCTGGCCTTCGGCGACCGGGTCCAAGCCGTGGTCCTCGCGGGTGGACGCGACCGAGGCGATCCCGATCTTGTATCCGTCGAGGACGAGATCAACGTGAATCGGTTCGCCGTCAGTCGGCACCCGGAAGGTCTCCCTGAATCCCAGCCGGTTATAGAAGGCGGCTGCCCGAGTGAGATCGTCGCTGAAGAGGACCAGCTGGGGACTGCGGAAGGTCCACATGCCGCGAGCCTATCGGCGACGCGCCGGGGTATCGAGGACCAGCTGGGTCAGGCCCGCCGAGGAAAGCACATCTCGGATGCCGTGGCTCGGGTGCGGTGTCACACTGCGGCAGTGGAGCGCTTTCGGTGTGCGGGCTGCGGGAACACGCTGAGCGTCCCGGTCCGGTTGGTGGAACTGCCGGCGGCGCCGCACTGGTCGGTCCTGGACTGCCACCACGTGAATCCACCGCTCCTCGACCCGGGCGCCTACGCGATCGACGAGGCCGCCTACGGTCGTGATCAGGTCACCGGCACCTTCGTCCTCTCCCCCGGCGACGTACGCGGGACGCGCTTCGTCCATGACCGTGTCCGCACGGGCTGCTGGTCGCTGGTGGGATGGATCCCCTGCGTCGCCTGTCGAGGCTGCGGGGCCGTGGTCGCCTGGCGGGCCGACGACTGCAGGATGGCGCAGGAACTGCGCTTCCATCCAGCGATGGTCGTCCGGGAGCGGTGTGAGGATGAGCCGGACCGCGTGACCGATCCTTTCGCGCTGATCGCCGATTGGGACCGTCCTGCGCCCGACACCAGAACACACCGCGGGGTGCCTGAGCCGACCGGTCCTCGACCCGAACTCGTCGCCACCCGCTGGGGCGGCCGAGGCTTGAGGGAAGCTCTCTTCCGGGACGATCCGCCGGCCTGACCCGGCCGCGCCTGACCACCTCTACCGACCCTCAGGCGTCGGCGAGCAGCCGGTTGGCCAGGGCGCGTACCTCGTCCTTGAGTTCGTCCGGGCGGTCGATCGTGAACGAACAGCCGAGCCCGGCGAGCATCTGTGCCGCACCGTCGAGCCGTTCGGCTCGGGCGGTGAGGCGCACCCCGCCGGGCACCTCGGTGAGCGTGCCGACCGACTGCGGGATCCGTCGCTGCGCCTGCTCCAGGCTGGTGTGCAGCACCACGGAGATGTCGTGCGAGTACGGCACTGCCGCCAGACCGGTGAGTACCTGCGTGGTGGGATCGAAGCCGGCCGGGATGTCGAACCTGCCCGGGGTGGGGTGGGCGGTTCCGATGCGGTCGAGCCGGAACGTCCGTACGGCCCGGCGGTGGTGGTCGTGGCCGGTGACGTACCACCGGCCGGCGTGGAAGACCAGCCCGTACGGGTCGAGCCGGCGCTCGCCGGACTGGCCGCGCCAGGTGGTGTAGGTGATGGTCACCGGTTGCTGATGCCGGGCCGCGTCCGCGAGCACCAGCAGCACCTCGATGCCGGCCGGGGCGGGCTTCCGCGCCCGCGCGGTGAAGTCCACGGTCTCCAGCAGCGAATCGATCCGCCGGGCGAGAACGGCCGGCAGCACCCGGCGGATCTTCGCGGTCGCGCTCTCGGCGGCCGCGCCTTCGGCGGTGACCAGCCCGGCCCGGCCGGCCGCGACGAGCCCGAGCATGACGGCGACCGCCTCCTCGTCGGTGAGCATGAGGGGCGGCAGCTTGTAGCCGGGCGCGAGCCGGTATCCGCCGTAGCGACCGCGCCGGGCCTCGACCGGGATGCCGAGGTCGGCGAGGTGCGCGGCGTATCGGCGGACCGTGCGCTCGTCGACGCCCAGCCGACCGGCCAGGTCGGCGACGGTGAAGCCGCCGCCGGCTTGGAGGATCTCCAGCAACGCCAGGACGCGCGCGGTCGGCCGGGTCACGAATCCCTACTTCCCATCCGGGCGGAACCTGTCCGGTATTGATCGTAGCGTGTGACGCATGACGACATTCGTACTGGTTCCGGGGTTCTGGCTCGGCGCGTGGGCCTGGCGGCCGGTCACCGCCGTCCTGCGCGCGCACGGCCACGAGGTGTACCCGCTGAGCCTGACCGGCCTGGGCGAGCGCGCCCACCTGGCCCGCCCGGACACCGACCTCGACGTCCACGTCACCGACGTGGTCAACCTGCTGCGCTACGAGGACCTGCACGACGTGGTCCTCGTCGGGCACAGCTACGCCGGCGCGGTCGTGACGACAGCAGTTGCCGACCGCATGACCGACCGCATCGCCCAACTGGTCTTCGTCGACACCGGCCCGCTGCCCGACGGGGCGGCGAACGAGGACTTCAGCCCGCCCCCGGAGCGTGACCGCAACGCGGCGCTGGTCGGCGAACACGGCGACGGCTGGCGGCTGCCGCCCCCGCCGTGGGCCGAACTGGCGGCGAGCGCAGCAGACGTGGATGAATCGGTTGTCGCGCTGCTCGGTGAGCGGTCGGCGGCCCAGCCGTGGGCGACCGCCACCACCCCGGTGCGGCTCACCGGGGCGTGGGAGAAGCTGCCCCGCCTCGGCGTGCTGTCGAGCTTCACCGCCGAGCAGGCACGCGAGATGGCCGCCACCGTGCCGCTGTGCCGGCACATGGCCGGCGATTCGTGGCGGTACGAGGAACTGCCGACATGGCACTGGCCGATGCTCAGCCGACCGGCCGAGCTGGCCCGGATCCTGCACGAAGCCAGGCCGGCGGCATGACCCGCGGTGCCCGGGCGACCGTACCCAGGTCACCCGGGCACCGGTACGGGGGAACCATCGAGCAGGTCCAGGTCCCTTAATTGGGTATGGGCTTGCTTCGCAGAGCGGAACCCGCCGGCTACGAGGAATTCGTCGCCGGCCGGTACCGCGAGATCGTTCGCTTCGGCGTACTGCTGACCGGTGACGGCCGGCTGGGCGAAGACCTCGCCCAGGAGGGTCTGATCGCGGCCTACCGGTCGTGGCACCGGTTGGGCGTGCCGGACGGGCGACCGGAGGCGTACGTGCGGCAGGTGATGATCCGTGCCGCGATGCGGGCCAGGCGCCGGCGCTGGCGCGACGAGGTGCCGACCGGGGAGCTGCCGGACGCGTCCCGTGGTGGGTTCGCGGATCAGTCGGATCTCAGCGTGCAGGTGCTCGCCAGTCTGCGGCGGTTGCCTGCCGACCAGCGGGTGGTGCTCGTGTTGCGGTTCTGGGCCGACGCCTCCGAGGCCGAGGTGGCGCAGACCCTCGGCGTCGCGGTGGGAACGGTCAAGAGTCGCACGTCCCGTGCCCTGGCGGCGCTGCGCGCCAGCGGTCTGTTCGTCGAATCCTCCAAGGAGACGCCGTGAATCCCACCCACGTCAGCGAACTGCTCGACCGCGCGGCCGCCTCCGTGACGCCGGCCGAGACCGATCCCGCCTCCCGGCTGGTCCGCCTCGGGCGGCGCAGCGTGCAGCGCCGTCGTCGTGCCTGGGGAACTGCCGGCTCCGTCGCCGTCGCGGCCGCGGTCGCGGCCGTCGCGGCCCTGCCCCAGGTGAGTGCGCCCCCGAAGGGGTCTGAGACCGCGGGGGCCACGGTGAGCCTGGGTGGCCTGTCCGTCGCCGTTCCGGAGGGCTGGCGGACGAGCGAGGTCACCACCCTCGACCCCTGCACCGCCGAGCCGCACACCGTCTACCTCGCCGCACGGTGGGATCCATGGGCCACGCGACCGACGTCTGTCCCGCCTGGGGCCGCGCCCTTCAGGTGCAAGTCGGATGGCCAGGCGTGGATGGCCGTCGTGCAGCAGGGCGTCGCCGCGGCCGTCAGCCCGAACCGGCTGGTCGTCAAGGACGGGCAGCTGATCCAAGTCTCTCAGCCCAACCAGTACGCCATCCCGTCCGTGTGGACCTACCGCGCCTTCAACGACGAGATTCAGGCGACGACGGCCTTCATCTCCGGGGACGAGACGGGCCGCGAGCAGCTGCTCAAGCACGTCACCTGGCCCGCCGGCCCGGCGGCCCCGGCCTCCGGCGGCCTGGTGTTGCCCGACCGCATCACCAACGCCACCACCGAGGCGCCGCCCACAAACGGCATGGTCGTCGCGACGGACGCCAAGACGCTGAACCAGATCCGGACAACCCTCGCCGCGTTGCGCGACCCCGTGCCCGCAGCGGAGGAGTGCACACTGCAGAAGCCCGGTGCGGTCGGGATCAGCCTCGGCGAAGTCACAGTGATGCTGGGTGACGCGACATGCCCGCAGGCGATCTCGACCGGCGGCGGTCGCGTCCGGATCCCGGCCGGGCTGGGCAGGGAACTGCTCGACCTCATCGTGGCGAGCGACCGCGCCGCGGCCGAGCGAGCCACCACCAAGGATTGACCGAACCACTCCCGCAATCGGCGTGCAGTCCAGGAGACCGGCCCACCGCGACTGCACCTTGAGCCATGGCGGCGTTCGACCAGCCGGCACTTGGTCAGATGTTGGAGCCGTCCGGCGGCAGCCCAGGCGGTGGCTGGGGAGATCCGCCCCGGCCGGCGGCCGGTGGACAGGACATGCCCAGGGTGTAGGCCGTCATGGACAGCGAGCCGTAGGCGTAGCCGTCGACGAGGACCTCGACGTCGGGGGTGTCCGTGGCGGCGGCCAGACCGGCGAGATACAACGCGGGGATGAAGTGATCCGGTGTCGGTACCGCACGGCGGAAGTCCCGGTGGGCGTCGAGGGTCGCGTACTCGCCCGGGTCGGTCAGCATCCGGGCCTTGGCGTCCTCGTCGAAGCGTCGCGCCCAGTCGAAGCCGTCGTCGGTCAGCGCCCAGTCCATGCCGCGCAGGTTGTGCACGACGTTGCCGCTCGCCACGATCAGCACGCCGCGCCGGCGCAGTGGAGCGAGCCGGGCGCCGAGTTGAAGGTGGTAGTCCATCGGCTTGTCGGCGTTGATGCTGAGCTGGACGACGGGAATCGTCGCGCCCGGAAAGGCGTGCAGCAGCACCGACCAGGTGCCGTGGTCGATGCCCCAGCTGTCGACGTCCGCCCCGACCCAGGTCGGATGGACGACGTCACTGACCTCCTCGGCCAGCTCGGGCAGCCCCGGCGCCGGGTACTGCACCTCGAACAGCTCCGGCGGAAACCCGTAGAAGTCGTGGATGGTCCTCGGCCGGGGCATCGCGGTGACGGCCGTGGCGTTGATGTACCAATGGGCGCTGACCACCAGGATCGCGCGGGGACGCGGCACCGCGGCGCCGAAGGCTCTCCACGCGGAGGTGTACCGGTTGACCTCGAGGGCGTTCATCGGGTTGCCGTGGCCCAGGAACGCCGCGGGCATCAAGACATCCAGGGCCGGATGTACGTCTGAAGGCACGTGGACACGATAGTGCCGCTTCGCGGCGGTTCCGGCCTGAATCACGCTCCTCGGCGGATCGGAGGTCGAGTCTGCCGGATCGTGGCTGCCGAGTGACTCCTGACGATGGGACCATGATCGGGTGACGCCCTTCCAGATCGATGTGCCCGAAGCCGTCCTGGACGACCTGCGGGCTCGGCTCTCGCGGACGAGGCTCGCGCCGGCCGCACCGGGAGAGCCGTGGGCCGCCGGCACCGACCCCGGGTACCTGGCAGATCTGGTGCGGTACTGGCTCGACGGATTCGACTGGCGTGCGGCCGAGCGTGCCCTCAATCGGCACCCTCAGTTCGTCACCACGATCCGGGGCACGCCGGTCCACTTCGTTCATGTCCGCTCGGCGTCGCCGGACGCCACGGCGCTGATCCTGACCCACGGCTGGCCCAGCACGTACACGGAGATGCTGCCCCTGGTGTCCCGGCTCGCAGACTTCGACCTCGTCATACCGAGCCTGCCCGGCTTCGTCTTCTCCGGGCCGCTCGCCGAGGGCCCCACGACCGAGGCGGCTGTCGCGGACGTGTGGGCCGAGCTGATGGCCCGTCTGGGCTACGACCGCTTCGGCGCCTACGGCGGCGACATCGGGTCCGGCGTGACGACGTGGCTCGGCGCCCGCCACGCAGATCGGGTCATCGGGGTCTTCTCGCAGCACATCAAGTTCCCACCGGCGGACCGCAGGGACGATCTCAGCCCGGCCGAGGAGGCGTTCATCGCCATGCTCGACGCGAAGGCCCAGGATGACTGGGGCTACGGAATCATCCAGGAGACACGGCCCGACACCCTTGCGGCCGCGCTGAGCGACTCGCCGTCCGGACTGGCCGCGTGGATCATCGAGAAGTACCAGCGATGGAGCGACTGTGGCGGCGACATCTCCCGCCGGTTCGGCGTCGACGAGCTGCTGACCACCGTGATGCTGTACTGGGTCACCAACTGCATCGGCACGTCCTTCCGGCCCTACCGTGACGACCGCCTGGCCCCACATCTGCCGATGGTCACCGTGCCCGCCGGTATCACGGTGAGCGTGGAGGACGCCGGCCTGCCCCGGTCGTTCGCCGAACGCACCTACGCCGACCTCACCCACTGGCGCGAGCCCAGCGTCGGCGGCCACTTCCTCGCCCAGGAAGAGCCCGACCTGCTCGCTGCCGACCTGCGCGCCTTCTTCAGCGCACTGCGGTGATCCAGAAGCCCAACCGAACGCCGCGCCACGCAGGCCACGACGCCCGAGGCGGCCGACGGTGAACTGCGCGTCGGGGCCCTCACGTGGTTGGGTGCGAGAGCGTCACGGCAACCGCTGGTCCGATCGCGACGCTGAGCAGGTAGGCGAGGTTGAACAGACCGAGTGCTTCGGCCCGGTGCGAGGTGGATACGACGCCGGCCGCGTGCAGGGCGAGTACGCCTTGGCCGGTCGCGGCGGCCAAGGAGCCGAGCGTCATCGCCGCGAGCAGCAGCGGTACGGCGGTGGTGACCGCCGCCAACAGCAGCGCGGCGGCGCCGGTGACGAGCAACGTCGCGGCCGCGCCGCGGCGTGACACCCGCACGGATGCCGCGACCAGGAACCCGGAGCAGATGCCGCCGATCAGGTACGGCGCCAGCAGCACGATCCCGCTCCGGGTGCCTGCCCATCCCGCGTGCTGTCGCAGCAGGTCCGGCGCGGCGTAGAGCAGGGCGAAGTTCCCCACTCCCAGCGCGAAGGCCAGCGCGCACGCCGCGAGGAACCGGCCGTTCCGTGCCACCGCAGCAGGCACGAAGCCGTCCGGACGGACCTTGGTCCAGAACACCAGCAGAGGCAGCAGTACAACGGTGGCCGGGCCGGCCACCAGCGGCCGGTGCGGAATGAGGACGGCTGCGGTGACCAGCACGGCCAGGATGGTCATCCCGAAGACGTCGAACGGCGTCGGCACCGCGTCCGGTGAGGTGGTGCCGCGGCGAGCCGCGGGCACGGCGAGCACCGCCAGCAGTGGCAACGCCAGTGCCGCCTGCCACGAGGAGAGGTCGGCGATCAGTGCGCCGGTCAGCGGACCGGTGGCCCCGACGACCGCCAGCGACGCGGCGACCACGCCCATCTGCCGGGCCGAACCGGCCAGTTTCATCGCGGTCACGGTGAGGCCGGCAGACCCCAGTCCCTGCACCGCCGCACCGGCCACCATCGCCGGCACGCTCGGGATCAGCACGAGGATGAGCGTCCCCGCGGCCACCAGCGCGGACGCGACGGTCAGGACCGCTCGTACGCCGCGACGGGCGAGCAGCGCCGCCAGCAGCGGTGTCCCCAACGCGATCCCCCAGCCGAAGGCGGTCACACCGGCGGTCGCGGCCTGTTCCCCGCTACCCGTTGCGCGCGCCAGGTCGTCGAGCAGCAGTGCCGGTGCGGCAATCCCGAACGACAGCGGACCGGCCAGCAGGGCGAGCCAGGGTGTGGCCACCCGCCCTGGTGCGAGCTGCCTGTGGCGGGAAGCGGCTCGGCGCCGCTGTAGCTGATCCATGTCGTTCCTCCGGTGTCGGCTGGGTTCAGCCTGCCGGGGGCTCCTTACCACCGGCTGATGGCCGGCTGACGTACGCGTCGGTGACCCCGCGCCGTTTCCCGGTGAGCGGACCGGTGGTCGGTGGACGTTCGCGGGGCGGGACAGCCGGCTGGCTAGTGTGAAGCGATGAGGTTCGGAGTGCTGGGCGACGTCGCGGTGTGGACGTCGGACGGCACACCTGTCGCCGTGCCCGGCCTCAAAGTGCGTGGTCTGCTGGCTGACCTGCTGGTTCACGAGGGACGCCCGGTGACCGCCGACCGGCTGATCGAGGATCTCTGGGGTGACGAGGCGCCCGGCAACGCGCTCGGGGCGCTCCAGACCAAGGTGTCGCAGTTGCGCCGCGCACTGGGGGCGGGCGAGGCGGGTGGCCGTGCGCTGGTCGAGTCCGGGGAAGCCGGCTACCGGCTGCGGACGCCGTCGGAATCGGTCGACGCCGGACGCTTCGCCGCTCTGTTGCTACGTTCGGGCGCGCAGCGGGAGCCGGCTGTGCGGGCGGCGACGCTGACGGAGGCCCTGTCGCTGTGGCGCGGTTCCCCGTACGCCGACTTCAGTGACGAACGATTCGTCCGCCAGTCGGTCGAGCGGCTCAACGACCAGCGCCTGACCGCGCTGGAGGAGCTGGCCGAGGCCCGGCTCGATCTCGGTGAGCACCATCTGCTCGCCGGGGAACTGACCGACCTGGTCGCACGCCACCCGTGGCGTGAGCGACTACGGGCCGCGCACCTGCGCGCCCTGTACGGCTCGGGACGCCAGCATGAGGCACTGTTCGCCTACGAGCAGTTCCGTCGGCAGGCGCGCGACGAACTCGGCATCGATCCCGGCAGAGAGTTGGTCGAGCTGCACGGGGCGATCCTGCGCCAGGATCCCGCCCTCCAGCCGCCGGCACCGGCGTCGAGTCCGGCCCGGACCAATCTTCCGGCGCCTCTGTCGCCTGGTCCGTACGGCGGGCTGATCGGGCGCGACGCGGCCGTCGAGGCGGTGCGGGAGCGGCTGACGAACGAGCGGCTGGTGACCCTGACCGGTCTGGGTGGGGTGGGAAAGAGCAGGTTGGCGATCGAGGCCGCTCGTGCGCTGGGTGACACGTTCCCCGCTGGAGTGTGGCTCGTCGAGCTGGCCGGCCAGCCGTACTGCGGCGACCACGCGACCTGCGCCGAGATCGTCGACATGGTGGCGGCGACGCTCGAGATCCGGGACGACGGCCCGCCCGGCCTGCCCGGTGATCGATCACCGCGCGAGCCGATGGACCGGCTGGTCGCCGCGCTGCGAGGCCGGCGAATGCTGTTGCTGCTCGACAACTGCGAACACGTGGTGGCGCCGGTTGCTCAACTGACCGAGAAACTCCTCGGCGCCGCGGCCGACCTGCGCATCCTGGCGACGAGCCGCGAGCCGCTGGGGATCCCCGGCGAAGTCGTCTTTCCGGTGCCGCCGCTGGGCCTGCCGGAGCCCGGGGCCGGCGCGCGGCAGGTCGCCGAGGCTCCGGCGGTTCGGCTCTTCGTCGCCCGCGCCCGCGCCACCGAGCCGGGGTTCACCGTCGATCAGCGGAACGCGGATGCGGTCGCCGTCGTCTGCCGGCGTCTCGACGGCGTACCGCTGGCGCTCGAACTGGCCGCGTCCCGCCTGGCCGTTCTCGACCCGGGCGAGCTGGCGGCACGGCTCGACGACCGCTTCCGGCTGCTGTCCTCCGGCCGGCGCACCGCGCCCGCGCGTCAGCAGGGGCTCCGCGCCGTGATCGACTGGAGTTGGGAGTTGCTGTCGCCTCCCGAACGCGCGGTGCTGCGCCGGCTTGCGGTCTTCGCCGACGGCGCCACCCTGGCCGCCGCCGAGCAGGTGTGCGGGGGCGGGCAGGTGGCATCGGACGAGGTCCTCGATGTGCTGGCACGCCTGATCGACAGATCGCTGGTCACGGTGCGGCACGGCGAGGGTCCGCGACGCTTCCGGCTGCCGGAGACGGTGGCTGCCTACGGTCTGGAACAGCTCGACCGCGCCGCCGAACTGCCCGCGACCCGTCGCCGTTATGCCACGTGTTTCGCCCGTCTCGCCGAGCAGGCCGCCGGACGGCTACGTGGTCACGATCAGAGTCGCGCGCTACGCGAGCTCGACGCTGAGAGCGCAAACCTCCGGGCGGCACTCGACGTAGCCGCCACCGACGGTCAGGCCCGCGTGGGCTTGACCCTCGCCACCTCGTTGTCCTGGTACCGGCTGCTCCGGGGTCGGTTCGGAGAGGTGAGCCGGTCACTGCGAACGGCGTTGGACATCGTCCCGATGGGCGAGGACGACGTCGCACCGGACGGCCTGCGGCGACATGCGCAGATGTGGCTGACCGCTCTCGCCACCCGGGACGGCGATCCGACCGCTCCCCGGCAGCGGATCCTGGAGAGCTACCAGGACACCGAGGGGCCGGAGAAGGCGTTCGCGCAGTGGTTGTTCGCCTCCATGATGCTCGGCTCCGGTGATCCGGGCGAGGCCGCCGCCCTGGTCGACGCGGCGCTGGCGGCGTTCCGCGCCGGCGGGGACCGGTGGGGCATCGCCGCCGCCTGCGCCATCCGGGCGGACCTCGCGCTCGTACTCCGCAGCGACCTGCCCGCCGCGCAGCGTGACTGCGAGACCAGCCGGTCGCTGTTCGAGCAGGTGGGCGACCGCTGGGGACAGGTGCATCCGACGAGCCTGTTGGGAACCCTGGCCGAGATCCACGGCGACTACGATCGCGCCGCCACGCGCTATCGGGAGGCGCTGCGCATCGCCGAACACCTGCGGCTGTGGACGTCGGTGTCCCGGCAGCTCGCATGCATCGGCCGGCTCGCCATGTTGAGAGGCGACCTCGACGAGGCCGCCGTCAGTCACAACCGCGCGCTACAGGTGGCCCAGGAACAGTCGAGCCCTTCCGCTGTCGCCTTCGCCGGCACGGGCCTGGCAATGATCGCGCGACGGCGGGGCGACCTCGACGCCGCCGAGACCCAGCAGCGGGATCTGCTCGACTGGAACCGCCGTGCCGGCTTCCTGCCGGGCTGCGCGCTCGCGCTGGCCGAGTTGGGGTTCATCGCGGAGCACCGCGGTGATGCCGTCCTCGCCGAGCGCCACCACCGTGAGTCGCTCGACGCGGCGCGCGCCACCGGGGATCAACGGGCGATCGCCCTGGCTCTCGAGGGCCTGGCCGGGGCCATCAGCCTCGGCGGTGACAGCCGCCCCGCCGCGCGGCTGCTCGCCGCGGCACGGACGCTGCGCGAGGCCGCCGGAGCGCCGCTGCCTCCCGGCGAGCAACACGACGTCCAGCGCATCACCGTCCGCCTCCGGGAGGCGCTCGGCAGCGACGAACTCACTGCCGAGATGAGCCGCGGCGCACAGCTCGACCTCGACGAACAGCCGTTCAGCGGCGTCGGTAAGGGGATCGTCAGCGAACGGTAAGCCTGCTCGGCACGGTTGACCGAGAACCGAGCCGAACCAGGAGGCACCATGCAGACCGATGCCAGGATCGCCGTCATCTACTACTCCGCCACCGGCACCGTGCACCGGCTCGCGCAGGCATTTGTCGACGGAGCCGCGGACGCCGGCGCGGAGGTCCGCCTGCGCCGGGTGGCGGAGTTGGCGCCGGAGCACGTCATCGATGCCAAGCCGCAGTGGCGAGCCCACCTCGACGCCACTGCCGACATCCCGGTCGCCACCCTGGACGACCTCCGGTGGGCCAACGGGTACGCCTTCGGCACGCCGACCCGTTTCGGGAACATCTGCTCCCAGCTGCGCCAGTTTCTCGACACCACGACCGTCCCGTGGCAGGCGGAGGAACTGGCCGACAAGCCGGCGACCGGCTTCACCGCCACCTATGAGGAACACGGCGGCCAGGAGGCGACCCTGCTCAGCCTCTATCAGACCTTCCACCACTGGGGGTCGATCATCCTCCCTACGGGCTACCTGAACTACGACACCGCTCACGCCGCCGGCGGAAACCCGTACGGCGTCAGCCTGGTGGAGAGCCGCGCCGGCCGGGATCCCGAGTACGCCAGAGCTGTCCTCGAGACGGCCTGCTTCCAGGGCGCACGCCTGACCCGGATGGCAGCCGCTGTCGCTGCCGCCCGCGCGGACAGCCGGCTCGGGTGAGGCCCGGCGGCGGGAGCAGGACGACACCCGGGCGGATTCGTCGGTAGGCACGACAGGTCATGTCGAACATCGCTCAACGGGGTGCCGGTGGCTTGTCTACTCGCCGGTCGGGCCGCCTGCCCGCGTGTGCCGGCCCTGCGCGCGCAGTGCGGCCAGCAGGTCGGCGCGGGTCTCCTCCGGCCCGACGAACCACCGCTCGTCTCACCGGTCACCCCACGGGTCGCCGAGCTCGCGCCGGGAATCCCCACTCGATCCAGCGCATCTCAGCGAGCCGATCGGATCAGCTTGACATGAGGTCAGGCGGTCTGATCACGCGCTGCCCGGATCGGTTCGGCTGGCACGGTTGCTGTACATCACTGCTGGCATGAGCTGGTCGGCCGCCCTGGTCCAGCCGAGGAAACGGCGGTACAGCACCCCCGCCGGCGTCCAGGGCATGTCCTCGGTGGCCTGGACGAGATAGCTGCCGAGGTAGAGGGCCAGCGACACCGGAGCATCCTCGTACTCCGCGCGCAGCTCGCGCTTGCGGGTCGGGCACGGCCAGGGCAGGTCGCAGCCACCGCAGCTCCAGACCGGCATGACCGGGCCGTGGGTGGTCACCGCATACCCTCCAAGAACCGCGCGGTGACCGCCCGCGCCTGCCGGCTCGTCGCCCATTCCACCTGCCAGCACGGGTACGGAGTCAGCCGCGCCCACCACGCTCGGCAGCCGGCACACATGCCGTCGAGCCCTCGGACGTGAACCGCGACGATCGCCTTTTCCTGCTCACTGGTCACTGCTCACCCTCCGACGGCCAGTGGCCCCGATTGATCGGAATCCGATGCCGGGCGCGGCAGGGCAGGTCGGACCCACAGCGGCAGATGCGCCGCCAGAGCCGCCACGACCACACCGGCCGGTGCCTGCGAGCAAGAGTCAGCGCGGTGGCAGAAAGGTAGTCGTCATACGAGACGCGCCACACGGACCCTCCCCCGGTTCTGAGGGGGACGCGGCGACCAGGCGATACCCGCACCACCCGCCGCATCCCGTGAGCAGGACGCTACGGTCGGTCGCAGAGCGGAATGGGTAGGGTTCCTACCCCTGGATCACGAGAGCAGCCCGACCTTGACCGCGAGGTCACGGGCGTCGTCACGGGTGGAGCGCGGGCCGTCGAGCAGGTCCAAGGTGATCTGGCGGGCGTACCCGTTGAAGCGGATCGTCTCGGGGGCCGACTCGTACGCCTTCCGCAGCGTCGTCACGGCCGCTTCCTTGTCGTCCTTGCCGTAGTGCGCTCGCGCCACCTCGATGAGATGGCGTGCCCGGCGCGGCCTCGACGGGATGGCCGCCGAGTCGTGGCGGCGCGCCTGCCGTACCGCCTCACCGGACTTCTGCAACTCCACCGCCACCGTCACCGCGTGGGCGCCCATGATGACCCGGGAGAACGACGTCTGCGGCTGATAGAAATCCTCCGGCAGACGCTGCGCCACCCGGTCCGCCCGATCCCAGTACCGCCACGCCCTGCCTTCCTCGCCGGCACGCGCGGCGGTGTAGGCGGCCTCGAAGTTGAGCGCACCCCACAACGCCAGCAGATTCGTGCCCGCGTCAGCCGCCCTTGGCTCCAGAGCCGACAGGACATCCTGGGTCACCACCATGGCGGTGTCCCAGTCCCCGGCGTCCCGATGCACCTGACAGAGGAACCATGCCGCGAGGGCCGCCGCCTCCGGGTCACCCGAATCCTGCGCCGCCACCATCGCCCGGTCCGCGACCCGCCACAACAACTCGGCAGCCGGCTGGTACGCAAGGAACATCTGCGTCAACCCGAACGTCTCCGCCAGCAGCGACTGCGCCTGCCGACGCTCGACGCCCTCGTACACCAGCGCGGCCCGCTGCACGTCGTGCAGAAGTCTCGGCAGCAGCCCACCCAGCACCGTCCGGTGATCGGACGCCTGATGACGCGCCCGCCACGCCGTCGCAAGCCGCTCCCTCAAGCCGGCCAACGACTCCACCGCAGCCTCATCGGAGAGCACGACACGGTTCACGGCGTCCCGCACCGACGCCAGCGCCGGATGCTCAGGCCCGTTCACCACAGCGGACCTGTCGCTCAGCTCGCCGGCCAGGGCGGACACGTCGACCTTCAGCGCACGCGCGATGCGGTCCAGCATGTGAATGCGCGGAGGCAGGATCCGATCGGTCTCCACCGCCTTGACCCACTCGGCGCTGCGCCCCACCAGCCCACCCAGCACCGCGCGGGTCTTCCCGGACCGCTCCCGGTAGACCTTCAACCGCTGTCCGAAGGTCAACTCCGGCAAGGATTCCATCCCGAACCTCCTCATAGCGCGGGATGCGCCACCGGCCTCTTGGCCGCCGTGGCACCAACGCTACCGACCTGCTTGCGGCCGCATAACCCCGAGCACACCGGCATGCTGTCCGGCGCCTTCGTGCTGACTCAGACCGGTCGATTCGGATTCGGGGCAAGGCGAGCGGTTCCACGCTCGAACTGGATGGAGCACTTCGGTGTGAACGCCGCTTCCGCCTGCTCCCGGACATCAACCTTTGCCGTCTAGTCGCACTCCATCCACCCCGGCCACCTTCCCCTCCCAGGGAGTACCCGGGTCCACTAGCCATCGCGCTGACTTTTTGCTAACGCCAGCATCGCCGTGCGACGCTGTCATGGACACCTGCTAGGCAGGAGTTCGCAGGCAGCCTAGTAGTCAGTGAATTTGGCAGATCTATCGATGTTGACTTCTGCTTCTTCGGGAAACTGTCCGCCGATCACCAGCTTGCCTTCCTGATCATGAATCAGGTCGAACCGAAAACGCTTCCAGCAAGGCACGTCTGCGTGAACCAGGACAACTCCGCCGGCAAGATGGAACGTGTTGAAGCTAACGTCGAGCATGCCAGGCTTGCCGCCATTGGGCCTAATGCGCAAATCTCTGCCGGTAAACTTTCCGGGCCCAATCCGGATCTCCGTTGGCCCTTTTGGAATAACATCCAAATTGACATATGAATCGTCTGAGATGTCGGAAGGAATGGAGATATCGACGTCGCTGGTCGCCACGTCATGCAGCACAAGCCGATTCGTCAACTTGTAAGCATGCATCGACAGTCTACTCCGTTCCAGGTGACTGCCAGACAAATCCACCTCCCCATCAATTACCGATGAACGCTGCTGGAACCAAAATCCTTCCCCATCGGAATCAAACTTTAGGGCGGAATCACTGACCTTCGCGCGCCTTAGCAGGAAGTGGGAATATTCCCCGACATTCATCCTGTCCAACTCGAAGGAACTACGGTCAATGATCGCTTCATCGAAGATGGCTAGACTATCACCCGAAAGGCTCATGCCCTGCATTAGGATTCTGAAGTTGTTAAACTCCGAGCCGGTGAAGTCTAGGATTGAATCATTGAGCTTAGACACCCTTAGCCGCATTTCACCATTACGGAATAAGCAATTCCGGAACTGGATCCTTACGCCATCGAGTGAAATCTGATCTAAGTCGACGTTGTCGAAGTGCCCACCGGAGAAATCCAGCTCCTCCGAACCCCATGACACAATATCGTCTGGCTTCAGCAGTCGGCGCCTTACCGCCTTCCACGCTGTTCGGCGAACCTCGCTTTCGCCTACGTCAGGGGAATCGGAGGTTAAGTCTAGCGTCGGCAATCGGAGGTATGAGCAGATGGCCATAACGCACGGGGTGCGACCCTCAACCCAGTCGTCACTGAGGATGGCCATCGAGTGAAGTCCAGCGAGGCGGGCGGACGGTCGCTCATGGGACATCAACTCCGCAGCCTTTACGTAGCGGTCTGAGTATACTTGCTGATCCGCACGGAGGCCGTCTCGTTCGGCTAGAATCTGCTTCCGGAAGGCATATATGGCTCCGAGTGAAGCCCCCGTAAGCGCGGTAAGGCTGATGGCCGCCGTAAGCACCGCCGGAAGGGTCTTGTCATTCGGAGCATGAAAACCGGAGAGCAGTGCGATGAGAACCCAAAGGAAAATGAAGAAGAAAACAAACAAGGCGACGGCAGCCACGGCAGCGAATGGCAGAATCTGGTGAAGCCCTCCACCTAACCTCGGATTACTGAGATCAGACAGGCTTTTCGCCGCCTGCGCTCTCGCCTTCCACAGGCGCTGCGTCAGGTTTGACCTAGAGGAAAAGTCTGTCGCGGCCAACTCTTCTCCGCTCTTTGGCTGATCTACCTGGCTCGACTTTGCTGTACATAGTGCCAAGCGAC